>CAZDTG010000044.1:0-29694 GCA_964508005.1 uncultured Steroidobacteraceae bacterium | reverse complement strand
GCTCGCGGACAAAAAGCTCGAAAAGACCCTGCGCGATTTCGACGAAGAGCTCTGAGACCGCGCCGGGGAGCCTGGGCGGCAAAACTCATTCTATGAATCGACCCGCGGGCGGCCGCGCAACAGGCCTGCGCGGCCCGTCGGACTTGCGTTGCTCGATGCTGGCAGGCCGCTTTTTCCAATTGACCAGAGGAAAACTGAAGTGACTCGCACGGCCTCTGCCTGGATCGTTCTGAAGTTCGGCGGCACGAGCGTTTCCTCACTCGCGAACTGGCGCAATATTGCGAAAGTCGCTTCCGAAAGGGCCTCCGGCGGAGCGCGCGTGCTCATCGTGCACTCGGCGATCACGGGCATCACGGATCGGCTCGAAAGGCTGCTCGACTCCGCGCTCGTGCGGGCCCACGAAGAAGAGCTGCGTGCCATCGACGAGCGTCATCACCGGCTCGCGGGCGAGCTCGGCATCTCGGTAGGCGATGTGGAGAAACACCTGCAGGAGCTGCGGCAGATCGCCGCCGGCGTGGCGCTCGTGGGCGAGGTGAGCGATCGGACGCGCGCACGGGTCATGTCGACCGGCGAGCTCATGGCCACCGAGCTCGGCGCGCGATTCCTGCGAACCCAGGGTCTCGATGTCACCTGGGCCGATGCCCGCAGCATGCTGCGCGCCGAAGACCGGCGCAGCGCCAGCGCGAAGGCGAGCATACTCTCGGCAACCTGCAACTTTGCGCCCGACGAAGCCCTGGAAGCGCGGCTCGCAGCGCTCTCTCAGATTGTCATCACGCAGGGCTTCATCGCGAGCGATGATGACGGCAACACGGTGCTGCTCGGTCGCGGCGGGTCCGACACTTCGGCGGCTTACTTCGCGGCCAAACTGCGCGCGCAACGTCTCGAGATCTGGACCGACGTTCCAGGAATGTTCAGCGCCAATCCGCGCTCGACGCCGACCGCTCGTCTGCTGCGTGCCCTGCATTACGACGAGGCGCAGGAGATCGCAACGAGCGGCGCGAAGGTGCTGCATCCCCGCTGCATTCTGCCCGCCCGCCAGTACCGCATTCCGCTACACGTCTACGCGACTCAGGCGCCGGAGCTCGAAGGCACGGTGCTGAGCGCGGAGGGCGTCGACGGGGGCGCGCAGGTGAAGGCCGTCTGTACCAAGAAGGGCATCACCCTGATTTCCCTGGAAAGCCCCGGCATGTGGCACCAGGTGGGCTTCCTCGCCGACGCCTTCCAGATCTTCAAAGAGCACGGCATGTCCGTCGACCTCGTGTCGACCTCGGAGACGAACGTCACGGTGTCACTCGATCCCGCTGCGAACACGCTCGACAACACGCTGTTGAGCGAGCTGGTCACCAGCCTGTCGCGGCTATGCCGCGTGCAGGTCATCGGCCCGTGCGCCTCGGTGAGTCTCGTGGGCCGCAACATCCGCGCCATCCTCCACCAGCTCGGCGGCGCGTTCGAATTCTTTGAAGAGCAGAAGATCTACCTCGTGAGCCAGGCCGCGAACGATCTCAACTTCACCTTCGTCGTGGACGAGAACCAGGGCGACCGTCTGGTCGAGCAGCTGCACGAGCTGCTCATCCGTCCGGTTCCCGGCGATCGCGTGCTCGGCCCCACCTGGGAGCAGTTGTTCTCGCAGCCGAAAACCATCGTGTCCCGCGATGCGCCCTGGTGGCTGCAAAAGCGCGCACAGTTGGTCAACGCTCTCGGGGACCGCGACGCCGCCTTCGTATACGACCTGGAGCCGATTCGAAGCGCCGCGCGGGCGTTGCGCGGACTCGGTTCCGTGTCGCGGATTCATTACTCGATGAAGGCGAATCCGCACCCGCGGCTGTTGCAGGCGGTGAGGTCGGAAGGCATCGATCTGGAGTGCGTCTCGCAAGGCGAAGTGGCTCGCGCGATGGAGCTTTTTCCCGACATCGAGCCGCTGCGGATTCTCTACACGCCCAACTTCGCGCCGCGTGCCGAGTACGTCTGGGCGTTCGAGAAGGGCGTACGCGTCACGGTCGACAACACCTACGCGGTAGCGGCTTGGCCCGATGTTTTCCGTAATCGCGAGATATTCGTCCGCATCGACACGGGCGTCGGCCGCGGCCATCACCATCACGTGCGCACCGCCGGCGCCCATTCGAAGTTCGGCGTGCCGGTCACCGAGCTCAAGCAGTTCGTCCGCCATGCGCGCGAGGCCGGCCTGACCGTGGTCGGACTCCAGGCCCACGTCGGCAGCGGCATTTTCGACGTCACCAGCTGGGAGCAGACCGCGCGCTTGCTCGCCGACATCGCCCAGCATTTCGAGTCGGTCCGCGTGATCGACGTCGGCGGCGGATTGGGAGTCCCGGAGCGCAGCGACCAGGCGAGCCTGGATCTCGTGAAGCTCGATACGCTGCTCACCGCCGTGCGTGCCGAGCACCCCAATCTGGAAGTCTGGATCGAGCCCGGCCGCTATCTGGTGGCGGCGGCGGCGGTGCTGCTCGCCCGCGTGACGCAGCTGAAATCCAAGGGCGAGGTCCGCTACGTGGGGGTCGCGACCGGAATGAACTCCCTGATCCGTCCGGCGCTCTATGGTGCATACCATGAGATCACGAACCTCACGCGCGCGGACGATCCGGCCACGGAGCTGGTGAACGTGGTCGGTCCCATTTGCGAGAGCGCCGATGTGCTCGGGCACGACCGCCTGCTGCCGCCGACGGGCGAGGGCGATATCCTCCTCATCGCGAACGCGGGCGCCTATGCGCACGCGATGAGCTCGCACTACAACCTGCGCGATCCGGCGGTGGAGTTATTCCTCTGAAGCGCGGATCGCCCGGCCGTATCCTGTCCACCGTGCCGTCCTTCTGAGAGTTGGGAATGGCGCGCTCTGGCTCGAAGTTTCGCAGCAGCTTCTGGCTCGGCACACTGGCAATCGTGCTGGCGGCGCTCGGCGCGGCCGCGATCTACGTGCTGTATCTCGACCGGCTGGTCACGAAACAGTTCGAGGGCCGGCGCTGGACCCTCCCGGCCCAGGTGTTTGCCGCTCCGCTCGAGCTCTATGCCGGACTCCCCCTGAGCACGAGCGATCTCGAGCATGAGTTCCAGCGGCTGCAGTACCGGCGTGTGGACCGCCTCGAGCACCCCGGCACCTACAGAATGCAGGGCACCCGTATCGATGTCGCACTGCGTGCGGCGCGTTTCGCGGACGAGACACGCCCCGCGTCCATCCTGAGCATTCTGGCGAGCGACAAGGGAATCGAGAGCGTGCGCGACAGTGACGGCAAGGACGTGCCGATCGTACGGCTCGAGCCGCTGTTGATCGGCAGCATCTTTCCGATACACGGCGAGGATCGCATCGTAGTGACGCCGGAGGAGGTTCCCGCCTTGCTGCCGCAGGCGCTCACCACGGTCGAGGACCGCAAGTTCTATTCGCATCATGGTGTCGATCCAACCGCGATCGCGCGGGCGGTATGGCAGAACGTGCGCGCCGGCCAGATCGAGCAGGGCGGGAGCACCCTCACGCAGCAGCTCGTCAAGAGCTACTTCCTCGATCCGCGGCGCACCTTCGGGCGCAAGATCCGCGAGGCCATCATGGCCGTCTCGCTCGACACGCACTTCAGCAAGGCGGATCTCATGAACGCCTACATCAACGAGATCTTCCTTGGCCAGGACGGCGACCGCGCCATCCACGGCTTCGGGCTCGCGAGCCAGTTCTATTTCGGCAAGCCGCTCTCGGAGCTCGACCTGTCGGAAGTTGCGTTGCTCGTGGCCATCGTGCGCGGCCCGACGTATTACGATCCGCGCCGGCATCCCGAGCGCGTGCGCTCGCGTCGCGATCTCGTCCTCAAGCTCATGGCGGAGCGCGGCATGGTGAAGCAGCAGGATGCGCTCGCGGCCGAGAAAAAGCCGCTCGGCGTCATGACGCGCGCCTCCGGCGGCTACTATCCCGCATACCTCGACTTCGTGCGCCGCACCTTGCGGCGTGACTATCACGAGCAGGACCTCACCGAAGCCGGCTTGCGCGTCTACACGAGTCTCGAGCCACGCGCGCAGGACCAGGCCGAGCATGCGCTGGAGCGCGAGCTGACCCGCCTGGATCGTCAGAAGAAATATCCCGACGCCAGGCTCGAAGGCGCCGTCGTGGTGACCTCGCCCCAGAGCGGCGACGTGATTGCGATCGTTGGCAGCCGCAACGTCGGCTACGACGGTTTCGACCGCGCTCTGGATGCGCACCGCGCGATGGGTTCACTCGTCAAGCCGTTCATTTATCTGACAGCGCTCGAGACCGGGCGTTACAACGCGGCCACGGTGATCCAGGATGCCCCGGTGGCCATCAAGCTTGCGAACGGCACCGTCTGGCGGCCCGAGAACTTCACGAAACAGAACTACGGTCCGGTGCCGGTCGTGCGCGCGCTCGCCGAGTCGTTGAATGACGCGACCGTCGGCATGGGGATGGAGGTCGGTTTGCCGAAGATCATCGAGACGCTCGGGCGCTTTGGACTCGAGCGGCCGCCTGCGCAAGTGCCCTCGATGTTGTTGGGTGCGATCGACGTCTCGCCGATGGAAGTGGCGCAGCTTTACAACGGGCTTGCGAATGGCGGTTTCCGCACGGCGCTGCGCGCGGTACGGGCGGTGATCAGCGCCGACAGCAAGCCTCTCAAGGCGTTTCCGCTGGAAGTGACGCCCGTGGCTGCTCCCGACGTGGTCTACGAAGTCGACCGGATGATGGAGCAGGTGATGGAGAAGGGCACCGGTCGCGCGGCTCGCTCCGTTCTTCCCGCGAATCTCGTCGTGGCGGGGAAGTCGGGCACGTCATCGGACTATCACGACAACTGGTTCGCCGGTTTCTCCGGGAGCCATCTCGCCGTGGTCTGGGTCGGCTATGACGATAACCTGTCCACCGGGTTCACCGGCTCCTCGGGCGCATTGCCGGTGTGGGCACGCCTGATGGCCGGACTGGGCACCACCTCGTGGGATGCGCCGATGCCCGAATCGCTGGCGGAGACGTGGATCGACTATTCGAGCGGGCTGCGCGTCGAGAAGGGCTGCTCGGACAGCGATTCGGTGCCCATCGCCGTCCCCGTCGGCACGGAGCTGCCGCTCAAACCCGGCTGCGCGGGCAATTCGAACCCGCTGCAATCCATCGTCGAGCGCGCGGGCGAGTGGATCCGGGATCTGATGCATTGAGGCTGGCGCCGCGAATGTGGGCAGCACGGACGGGCGCCGGCGAGCCGCTCATTTCTGACACTCGCCGCGCCTGCAACGCGATATCATTCCGGGATGCGTTTCCACTCATTTGTCTCGCTGCTCGCGGCCGCGAGTCTGATCAGCGCCTGCTCCGTCTTCCGCTCGCCCGGGTCGCCTTCGCCATCCCCGTCCGGTGAGCCGTCCGCCCCCGGTACTGCACAGCCACAGCCCGCCCCAACTCCGGAGGCCACTCCGGTGCCGGAGCAGCCGTCGCGGCCGCCTCCGAAGCAGTTCAAATTGAGCCCGGCCACCGGTGCACTGGTGCAGCAGGCGCACACCCAGGCGCACGCAGGCGCCTATGCGCCTGCCGCCGCGACCATCGAGCGTGCCTTGCGCATCGAGCCTGAAAATCCATTGTTGTGGATCGAGCTCGGCCAGATTCGCCTGAGCGAAAACAACCCCGCGCAGGCAGACAGCCTGGGGCACAAGGCGCTGGCGTTGGCGACAGGTGACCCCCAGGCGCAGGCGTCCGCGTGGCGACTCATCGCAGAGTCGTTGCGGGTGCGGGGGCGCAATCAGGAGGCAGCTGACGCCGACAAGAAAGCGGGAACGCTCTCGGCGCGTTGAGCCCCATTGGCGGCTCGCTGGTCTACGCCTTGGGCTGGGCGTGCCGCGCCTTGAGCTCGGCGACCACCTGCTCGAGCGACAAGCCTCGGTTCTTCAGCAACACCAACAAGTGAAACAGCAGATCTGCCGACTCGCTGATGACTTTGTCATCGCCCTCGGTGACTGCGGCGAGTGCCACCTCGACTCCTTCCTCGCCAATCTTCTGCGCCATTCGCCGTATTCCCTGAGCGAAAAGGCGCGCGGTGTAGCTTCCCTCGGGCTGCTCGGCGGCGCGCTTGGCGATGACCGTTTCGAGTGTTGCGAGGAATGCAAGACGTTCCCCCGTGGTCCCCGGCTCGCTGCCGAAGCACGTTTGTGTTCCGACGTGGCACACCGGCCCGTGCGGCCATGCGGTGACGAGGAGAGTGTCGCGATCGCAGTCCGTGCGAACCGCTTCGAGCTCGAGGAAGTGGCCGGACGTTTCACCCTTCTCCCACAGCTGCTGCCTGCTGCGGCTGAAAAATACGACGTGGCGTCGCGAGAGCGTCTCGCGCAATGCCTCACGGTTCATGTAGCCGAGCATGAGAACGGCGCCGCTGCCGGCATGTTGGACAACCGCCGGCAATAGACCCTGACCCTTTGCGAAGTCGAGGGACTCGATGTCGGTCGTCCGTAAGACGGCGCCGCTGTCGAGAGCGCCGGTTTGCTCTACGCTCATGGCCTCACCTCGATTCCCGCCGCGCGCAATCGGCGCTTCAGATCGCCGATCGCAATGGCACCCGAGTGGAATACGCTGGCCGCAAGCGCCGCATCGGCACCTGCGTCCTTGAACACGGCGGCAAAGTGCTCGATCTCTCCAGCGCCCCCGGAGGCAACCAGCGGCACATGACAGATTTCCCGCACGGCGCGCAACTGCGCGACGTCATAACCCCGCCGCACGCCATCGCTTCCCATGCAGTTGAGAACGATTTCCCCGCCCCCGCGGTCCTGTATTTCCCGCACCCAGGCGAGAACCTCACGCCCCGATTCCTGCGTGCGCTCCGGATCACCCGTGAATTGGTACGCCCGGTAGCCGTGCGCGGTGAGCTGACTGTCGATGCCGACCACGACACATTGCGATCCGAAGCGCGCGCTCAAAGCGTCGATGAGACCGGGATTGGCCAGCGCCGGCGAGTTGATCGACACCTTCTCCGCCCCGGCATTCAGGATCTCTTCCGCATCCGCCACCGAGCGGATGCCGCCGGCGACACAAAACGGAATGTCCAACACGCGAGCGACCCGCCGCACCCACTCGCGGTCGACGGAGCGCCCTTCGGGGCTTGCGGTGATGTCGTAGAAGACGAGCTCGTCCGCTCCCTCGTCGCGATAGCGCGCGGCCAGCTCCATGATGTCGCCCACGACGCGATGATCGCGAAAGCGAACGCCTTTGACTACCTGGCCGTCGCGGACGTCGAGACAGGGGATGATGCGTCGGGCAAGAATGGTCGCAGCTCCTCGGGGGTAATCCGTTCTTCCAACAATGCCTTGCCGCTCACGGCGGCGCTCACTCCGAGCTCGGCCAGCGCAGCGAGATCGGCCGCGCTGCGTACGCCGCCGGAGGCCTGCCAGGAGAGTTGCGGAAAGCGGGACAGGGCGGCTCGGTAGAGGTCGACGTTGGGTCCCGTCATGGCACCGTCCCGCTCGATATCCGTGCAGAGAACGTGTTTTACCATGCCGGCGGGGAAGCGACTGATCGCCTCCCACAAGCTGACCGCCGTGCTCTCTCTCCAACCATGCGTACGCACCCGGGGCTCCCCGCCCGGCTCCATTCGAATGTCGAGCGCGACACAGATGCGTTCCGTGCCGAAGTGTGCAATCCACCCGGCGACTTCTTCGGGACGCTCCACCGCCGCACTGCCGACGACGACCCGCTCGACACCGTTGCGAAGCAGATCGTCAATGACAGCGGCCGACCGCACCCCGCCGCCCACTTGCAGCCGCACGGCGCGTTGGGATGCCAGAGCGACGATGACGGAGCGATTGGCGAGTACGCCGTCCTTCGCACCGTCCAGATCCACGACGTGCAGCCATGAAGCCCCGAAATCCCGATACCTCCGCAGAAGCTCGTGCGGCTCGTGCCCATAACGGGTCTCGGCGCCGAAGTCGCCTTGGAAGAGGCGCACGCAGCGTCCGTTGCGCAGATCGATTGCGGGAATCAACAGCATCACTCCAGCCTCAGGAAATTCGCCAGTACGCGAGCGCCCGTGGCAGCCGACCGCTCGGGGTGAAACTGGACACCCCAGAAATTCCTGCTGCGCACCAGCGCCGACACCGGTATCCCGTAATCGGTGGTCGCGAGCGTGAGGTCGCAGACCGGCGCCGCATAGCTGTGCACAAAGTAGAAATAGTCGTTCGCTGCGATCCCCTCCAGCATCGGATCCTCCCGGACCGTGGCGAGTTGATTCCAACCCATGTGCGGTACCGGCAGCCCCGGGGCCGGCCGCAGGCGGCGGACCGTTTCCGGCAAGATGCCGAGGCAAGCGGTCGAGCCTTCCTCCGAGCGGCTGAACAGCAGTTGCATCCCGAGGCAAATCCCCAGAACCGGCTGCGTGAGCGTCGGCAGGAGGGTGGCCACGCCGGAGTGACGCAGCCTCTGCATGGCGTCCGCGGCTGCGCCAACACCCGGCAACACGACACGCGAGGCGGTAGTGATTGTCTTCGCATCGGCAGTCACGTGCGTACGCGCGCCGAGCCGCTCGAACGCGTATTGAAGCGAGGCCAGGTTGGCCCCGCCGCTGTCGATGATCACGGCGTCCATCAAAGGACTCCCTTGGTGCTCGGCAGCTCCTCGCTCTCGCGCCGCAGCGCCTGGCGCAAGGCGCGGCCGACGCCCTTGAAGCAACCCTCGATCATGTGGTGGGCGTTCTCGCCCGTGACGCTCACATGAATCGCCGCTCCGAGCGACTCGGCGAGAGATCGGAAAAAGTGCGGCACGAGCTCCGTTGGCAGCCCGCCTACCGCCTCTCTCGTGAAGCGTCCCGAGAACTGCGCGAAGGCACGTCCGGACAGGTCGATGGCCACTTGCGCCTGCGCCTCATCCATGGGCAGCAGAAATCCATAACGCGCAATACCGACCTTCGAGCCGAGCGCGCGACGCAACGCTTCGCCGAGGGCGAGGGCGCAGTCCTCCACGGTGTGATGCTCATCGATCTGCAGATCGCCCTGGCAGGTGAGCTGGAGCGAGAACCCGCCGTGCTTGGCGAGTTGCTCGAGCATGTGATCGAAGAAGCCGATGCCGGTGGTGATGTGGATCGGCGCGGTGGCATCCAGATTTACGGCCACCTCGATATTCGTCTCCTTCGTGCGGCGTTCCACGCGCGCGCGACGCGCCGTAAGCGCTCGCACGATCTCGGGCCAGGTCTCCTCGGTCGTTCCGTGTCGGCGCACTCGAAGGCCGTGGACGCCGAGGTTGGCGGCGAATTGAAGGTCGGTGTCGCGGTCACCGATGACCGCGCTCGAGGACAGGTCCACGGCGCCTTGTCGCACGAATTGCTCCACCAGGCCGGTCTTGGGCTTGCGGCAGGAGCAGTTGTCCGTCTTGAAGTGGGGGCAGACGAATACCGCGTCGAACTCGATGCCCTGTGAGCGGAACGCCTCCAGGATGAATTCCTGCGGTGTCGCGAACGCCGCCTGCGGCAGTGACGCCGTTCCGAGGCCATCCTGGTTGGTGACCATCACGAACCGGTAGCCACGCCGCTTGAGCTCGCTCAGGGCGGCAAACACACCGGGCAGGAAGCGAATTTTCTCCAGCGAGTCGACCTGTTCATCGGGCGGCTCTTCCACGAGGGTCCCGTCGCGATCGATGAACAACGTGGCTCGGGGAGGAGTGGCAGTGGTGCTCATTGCCAAGCCTCGAGAAGGCGGTCGTTCTGCGCAGCGGTACCCACGGTGATACGCAGCGCCTGGCCAAGGCCGGGATAGCCCCGCGCGTCGCGCACCAACAGACGTGTGTCGCGCGCCAGTTGCAGGGCAGTTCCCGCATCCCCGAACTGCGCCAGAATGAAATTCGCATCGCTCGGCCAGACGCGAACGACGCGGGGAAGCTCCTGCAGCGCGCCCATGAGTCGCTTGCGCTCGTCTCGGATCGCCTCGACGTTGGCCCGCGACTGACTGAGGATCTCGGGAGCGAGTCGCCGCAGCACCGCTTCGAGCGTCAGCTGCGGGATGGCATAGGGGGGAATCACTTTGCGCAACAGCGAAACCACTTCCGGGTCCGCGATGAGTGTCCCGCACCGGGCTCCCGCGAGACCGTGAGCTTTGGACAGTGTTCGCAGGATCGCCAGATGAGGCAGCCGCGGCAGATGCCGTGCCAGACTTTGGGTCCCGGCAAACTCGAGGTACGCCTCGTCCACGACCACGACGGCCCGACCGGCCAGCCGGGAGGCAATGCGCAGAATCACCTGCTCGTCGAACAGGTTCCCGGTTGGATTGTTGGGCGAGCAGAGGAAGACCAGCTTCACGTCCGGCGTGCAGCGCTCGAGCAGCGCACGCTCATCGAGCGCGAAACCTGCGTCCGCGCGCAGCGGTGCGGTGATGACTTCAGCGCCTTGAATGCGCGCGCTGACCGCATACATGCCAAACGTAGGAGGGCACACGAGCACTGCATCGCGCCCCGCTCGACAGAACGAGCGGGTAAGGAGATCGATGGCCTCGTCGCTGCCGCGACCGACGAGAACCGTCTCAGGTGCCACGCCATAGAGCTCCGCGAGCCCCTCCACGAGCGCATGCGGCTGCGGCTCGGGATAGCGATTCAGTCCCGCGACGGAGTTGTCCCCGTCCGGACGCCAGGGCAACTCGTTCGCGTGCATGCGTTCGAGACTCGGCTCCCAGGAGGCGTGCTCGTACGCTTTGAGGGCCACGATGTCCGGCCTGGCCAACTCGCTCACCCAGCTCATGCCCGGGCCCCGAATAGGCTCGCGGGAGCCGCAACCGCTGGCGCGCTCATCCCCGAACTCCACCCGCAGCGCCGGCATTTTCCGCACCGGCCTCGGCTTCCAACAGCGCCAGGCGCCGCGTTACCGCGTTCGCGTGCGCGTCCAATCCTTCCAACTCCGCGAGCGTGACCGCAGTCGGCCCCAGCGCTCGCAAGCCCGCTGGCGAGAGCTCTTGCACGGTCACGCCTTTGACGAAGTCGAGCACCGAGAGCCCGCTGTAGGCTCGCGCGTAACCATATGTGGGCAGCACATGGTTCGTCCCGGAACAGTAGTCCCCCATGGGCTCGGGTGACCACGAGCCGAGGAAAATCGAGCCCGCGTTGTGGATCCGCGGCAGCCAGCGGCGCGGCTCGCTCACCTCGAGAATGAGGTGCTCGGCGGCATATTCGTTCGCCACATTCATGGCGGTCTCGAGATCCGACACGACGAGGCAACGACTCGAGGCGAGCGACTTGTCCAGTATCGCGCGTCGGGAAAGTCCTCCGAGTTGCTTCCGGATGGCGGCCGCCGTGTCCTCGGCAAGCTGGCGACTCGGGGTGATGAGTATCGCCTGCGCCTGCCCGTCGTGCTCCGCCTGCGCGAGCAGGTCCGCCGCGACGAAATCCGCGCGAGCCGTGTCATCCGCGACCACGAGCACCTCAGAGGGCCCCGCGGGCATATCGCAGGCCGCCCCGGCGGGATCATTGGCAACGAGTTGCTTGGCAGCCGTCACCCAGGCGTTGCCCGGTCCAAATATCTTGTCGACCTTGGGCACGCTGCTCGATCCATAGGCGAGGGCGGCAATGGCCTGCGCACCCCCCACCTTGAAAACGGTGTCGATCCCGCACAGCTCAGCCGCCACCAATACGGCTGCGTTGGCCTGCCCCTGGCGGTTCGGCGGCGTGCACAGCACCCGCCTTGGACAACCGGCAATGCGGGCGGGCACCGCCAACATGACGACCGCGGAGGGCAGAGGGGCTGACCCCGCGGGCACGTAAAGTCCCACAGCCTGTATCGGTCGAATGATCCGCTCGCAGCGGACACCAGGCATGGTGTCGATGGCAAAGGCTTTTGGGACCTGCGCCTCGTGGAACCTGCTGACGTTGTCGATCGCCCGCTCGAGGGCGGCGACCTGGCCGGCCGTCAGTTCTTTGCGGGCCGCGATGAATTCCTCACGCGAGACCGCCAGCGTCTCGAGCTTCACACCATCGAAGCGCTCCGTATACGCGCGCAGCGCGTCGTCACCCTGCTGGCGGACGGCGTTGATGACCTCTGCCGCGACAGTCGCAACATCGGCGCGCGATTCTAACGTCGGCCGGGCCAATGCGGCGCGCCGCTCGCGCTCCGAGAGTTTGTTCCATTCCAGAATGCGCATGACTTCAGGCCAGCATCTTTTCGACGGGCAGCACGAGCAACGCGCTCGCTCCGGCCTTCTTGAGACTCTCGAGCGTCTCCCAGAACACGTTCTCGCGGCACACCGCGTGTACCGCGACCCGGTCGGGAAAGCCCTCGAGCGGAATGATGGTGGGCGATTCGCTTCCCGGAAGGAGCTTGCGGATCTCGGCGAGTGCCGCGCGCGGCGCATGGAGCATGATGTACTTGCTCTCGCGCACGCTCTGCACGCCTTCGATCCGCATGAGCAGGCGCTGCACCCATTCTTCCTTCTCCGGCGGCAGATCGACCGGGGTGCGGATCAGCACCGCGTGGCTTTCCAACACGGTTTCCACTTCGCGCAGGTGGTTGGCCTGCAGCGTCGAGCCGGTCGAGACCAGGTCGCAGATGAGATCGGCGCGGCCCAGGCGCGGCGCGATCTCGACAGCACCCGAGAGGGTGACGATTTCGGCTCTGATGTCACGCTCGCGCAGATATCTCTCGAGCATGAAAGGGTAGGTGGTCGCAATGCGCCGCCCACGCAGCGAGCTCGGACCTTCGAATGACATTCCGTCCGGAACGGCGAGCGACAGCCGGCAACGTCCGAAATCAAGCGTGCGCACCTGCTGGAAACGGGCGGGATGGTCGCGTGAGGCGAGCTCGAGGCGGTTTTCCTCCAGCACATTCAGGCCGACCAGCCCGAGATCGCAGACGTCTTCCTGCACCAGATCGGGGATGTCATCGTCGCGGACGAACAGCACGTCGAGGGGCATGTTCTCCCCAAAGCCCATGAGCTGATCCTTGCCGCGCGAGAGCTTCAGGCCACAGCGCGTGAGCAGATCGAGCGAGGGATCCGTGAGCCGTCCTGACTTCTGTACGGCGAGCTTGAGTCGCAACTCATCCATTTCGGGTCGCCTCCATTCGTTTCGGCACAGGCTCGCGCCTGGCTTCCTCCAGCCTCTGCGACGCGACTTCATAGCCGCCGTTGCCATTGCCGAGAAAGCGCGCAACCCGCCCGATGGTCGTGACACTCACACCCGTCAGCCGGTGAATCTCGCGGTAGGGCAGGCCTCGCTTCAGGTAATCGACGACCGCCCACCGATCCGCCATCGCTTGCAGCTCGGCAGGCGTACACAGATCGCGAAAGAACGCACGGACCTCCTCCGGAGTGCGCAAGGCGGCAACCGCCACGCACAGATTGCGTTCCGCCAGCGCCTCCTGGCGCGGACTGAGGTTACGATGGGTCTTCATATTGTCTCAATGTAATAGCGCGCTAGTACATTAGCATGACTGTGACCGTGGCGCCAGCTGGCCGGGGCGCCAGTCGCGCCGGGTCGGCACCCGTTGGCTGAGCCTAGGCCGGAGCGAGCTCAGTGGCGCTGTCGCGGATTTGCCCGGGCCGGTCGCGAGTCCGGCCGGTCCCAGGCGGTGGGCTTACCCTTCTTTTGAAGGCCGCATGCCGCTGCAGCACCGGCAGCTATACTCTGGCCCGGCCAGGTACGGGCCTCCGCTGCACGAGTGGGGTGCCGGTTCGGTCTGGCTCTGCGTGCGCGACGTTGCAATTCGCGGGATACAATGCGTCATGGGGCTGTTCGACACCTTGGGCTTTCAGTGGAACCGAGATTCCGTTCCTCGGCAGCTTCCCCGTGCGTCTCTCGAACGGGTGGTTTTCCGCTTTCGCCGAATGCTCCCCGAATATGTCTGGGACGCCGGGGTCCTGGAGGGCAATCCGTTCACCTTCCCCGAAGTGAAGACGCTGCTCGACGGCGTGACAGTGGGTGGCCGAAAGCTTTCGGATCAGGAGCAAATACTAAACCTCGCGGAGAGCGCAAAATTTCTTGTAGATCTCGTGAAAAATCGGGAATTCAAACTGGATAAGGCCACGTTCTGCTCGCTACACGCGCTGGTGGCCCGCAATGAGGCGCTTGAATGGGGGCACTTTCGCCGTGAGGGTCCCGAAACCCAATTTACCCCGGACGTCGCTTTGGGTGAGCGCGGGCGGTTTACACCATTCGCCACAGAGCCAGGCGCAGTGCGACTGAACGAGGTGTTCGCAGGCGGAATCCGCTCATTGGAACAGAATGTATCGAATCCCTTCGAGCGGGCAACGGTGTTCTTTCTATTTGGGTCGTTGCAACAGTTCTTCGTCGACGGAAACAAACGCACCGCGCGCTTCATGATGAATGGTGTTTTGATGACCGAAGGGATTGATGCCGTCAGCGTTCCGGCCGCCCGCGCCGCGGAATTCAACTCGCGCATGGTCGATTTCTATACGACTCGCGACGCCACCGACATGATGGCGTTCATGTTGGACTGCCATCCGGAAGCCGCACGGATCCGTCAGCTGAATCCGGATCTCTCCGCGGTTCATGACGCACCCGGTATCAGACACAGTCTGGACGATCCGATTATGCAATCGGATCACCATTCGTATTCTGTCGCACGAGAGGACGGCAGCGCGGTTGCAGATAGCGAGTCGAGGGGGCCAAACGAGCGGCAGACCCGACCATTATCGCTGCAGGAAACTCGACGCCGGGCGGCAGAGAACTGGCGGCGTGACTTCTACGACAAGAGGGCAAATGAACTCGAAACGGATTCGAGTCATCCGCAGGAGTCCGCGGACAGGGAAAAGGCCCAGCCCGAGCGAGACGCCGACCCCGATTTCGATCGGGAGCGCTAGGATTCGGCGAGCCAAACTCCGCCCGCGGGCGTGCCGGAACCACCGGCTCGTATAGCGAATCCGCCGGTCGACGGTGCCAAATCAGTCACACCCCGTCCGGTCGCACCTCACTGCCGCCTTGACGCGCTGCGCCGGCACACCCTAGACTTCCCCTCACTCATCGAGACCGGCTGAGGGATAAGGCCCTTAGACGCCGGGGCAACCGCCAGACCTAACCACTCTGGAAAGGTGCCAACTCCTGCAGTTTCGACCGTTCGGCGCGAGCCGGAGGGGCGGAACCGACAGATGAGCGGTCTGCGTAGCCTCCACCTAAGGCGATCCGAGCCGGGGGAGGATGGACGCAACAACTTGCCCGACACCGGGCAGGCGCTCCGCAGCAGGACGGTGAGAACCGTGCCAAAGGTTTGCGGAGCAGTGATGAACGCCTCAGTCGAAGCCCTCCACGTCAGCCACCGTGCGCATCCTGCGCCCGTTCCCGCGCCCGAAATGGTCGTCCGGGAAGGCATTCTGGACGTGCCCGGCGACGTATCCCTGCATCACGGTGGCCGGCTTTCCGGCATTCGAATCGCCTGGCGCCTGGCCGGCCCCGCGAACGCACCAGTCGTGTGCGCCCTGGGGGGTATCTCGGCGAACCGACGCGTATTCGTTCCCGAGGACCCGCGGCAGGGCTGGTGGTCCGAGATCGTCGGACCCGGCGGCGCGCTGGACGTAGATCGTTTCCGCGTACTGAGCTTCGATTATCTTGGCGGCAGCGGCGAGACGACCGGCCCGGTAACAGCAGCTGCCGCCTCTGAAACCGCTCCCGGTCCGACGGTCGTGCCGCTCGCAAGGGCCGCCGGATCGCTTGCCAATGAGGCGAGACCCGCCACTCCATTTCCCAACATCTCCACCTACGACCAGGCGGAGCTGCTCGTGCGCCTTCTCAACAACCTTGGCGTGAAGTCCCTGCGTGCGGTCGTGGGCGGCTCCTACGGCGGCATGGTTGCCCTGGCGTTCGGCGAGCGCTACCCGGAGCGCGTGAGCCAGCTCATCGTCATTGGCGCGGCGGATCGGACGCATCCGATGGCAACGGCCTGGCGAAGCGTGCAGCGTCGAATCCTGCGCTTTGCGTTGGACTGTGGCCGTCCCAAGGACGGACTGCAGCTCGCACGTGCCCTCGCAATGTCGACGTACCGAAGCGCCGAAGAGTTCGAGGCGCGCTTCGACGACGCCCCGGTTCGCGATGGCGGCCGCTTCCTGTTTCCCGTCGAACAGTATCTGTTCGCACGCGGCACCGATTTCGCCGACCGGCACAAGCCCGAGGCCATCCTGTGTCTGTCCGAATCGATCGACCTGCATCACGTGGACGCGACCCGCATCTTCGTGCCCACGACCATCGTCGCAGTTCGCGAGGACCAGCTGGTGCCGCTCGCGGACCTGCGCGGCCTGGCCGCGAGACTGCCGGTGGCCAAGCTGCACGAAATCTCATCCATCTACGGCCATGACGCCTTCCTGAAGGAGTCGGATCAATTGCGCGGAATATTCACTGCGGCGCTCGGAGGTGCTGCATGACCCAGAACATCAAGCCGGCGCGCCCGCGCCAGATCACCCAAACGGTGCGAGCCGGCCTCGAGTGCGACGACGCCACCGGTTGTGTCGTTCCACCGATTCACCTGACGTCGACGTTCGCGTTCCGCGGCTTCGGCCAGAAGCGCGGCTATGACTACACGCGCTCGGGAAACCCGACCCGAGATCTGCTGGGAGCCGCGATTGCCGAGCTCGAGCTCGGTGTCGGAGCGGTGGTGACCGCTACCGGCATGGCCGCGATCACGCTCGTTGGCTATCTGATCCCCGCGAAGGGGCGGATCGTCGCGCCTCACGACTGTTACGGCGGCACCTACCGCCTGTTCAACGCGTGGCACCAGCGCGGCGAGCGCGACGTGGAGTTCGTGAACTTCGCCGATGAGGCGGCGGTCCGTGCCGCGCTGTCGAAGCCAACCGCATTGCTGTGGATCGAAACACCCAGCAACCCTTTGCTGCGCATCACCGACATCGAAGCGTTTGCCGCCCTGGGGAGGGCCAGTGGCGCGCTGACCGTTGTGGACAACACTTTCCTGTCACCGGCATGGCAACAGCCGCTCGCCCTCGGAGCGGACCTGGTCGTCCATTCGACGACGAAGTATCTCAACGGTCACAGTGATGTCGTTGGCGGCGCGGTCGTCGCCAAGGACGCCAGGCTGCACGAACAACTCGTGTGGTGGGCAAACTGTCTCGGCATCACCGGTGCGCCGTTCGATAGCTTCATGACCCTGCGCGGCCTGCGCACCCTGCATGCGCGCCTCGATCATCACGGCCGCAACGCGATGGCGCTGGCGCAATGGCTGAACGAGCAGCCCGGCGTGAAGCGCGTGTACTACCCCGGTCTGACGAGTCATCCGGGCCACGAGATCGCCCGCCGCCAGCAGACCGGCTTCGGCGCGATCGTGAGCCTGGAGCTGGAAGGCGGTCACGATGCCGTCCGCGAGTTCGTTTCCGACCTCCAGTACTTCTCGCTCGCCGAGTCCCTCGGCGGCGTCGAGAGCCTGGTCGCGCATCCCGCCACGATGACCCACGCTGCAATGGATCCCGTAGCCCGCCAGAAGGCCGGCCTCGCCGACGGCCTCATTCGCTTGTCGGTGGGAATCGAGTCGCTCGAAGACCTCCGCGCCGATCTGGAAGCCGCCCTCGAACGCGCCGCAGCCGTCATCGCCGCACCCGCGCTGCGACTCGGCACGAGAGGCTAACAACCGGTGGTGACGGCTCGTTACACACGAGCCGTCACAGGGCCGCGCCGCCACCAGACGTCTTTGACGCCCATCAACGCACAAAGTCGCGCGTTCGGTTGCTGGATCCCCCGGCCCCGGCCGCGCTCGTGTTGGGTAGAAACGTGACGAAAACTGACGCCAACTAAGGCGGGGCCGAGCCGCCGCAGAACACAGTCGTGTTGGGGAGAACAGTGCTCCCCATCAGATACGGCCGGCGCGCTAACGTCTATACTCAAAGCCGTTCGGCGAAGAATTTTGCATACGGCGCGCCAGAGATCAGCAGCGCCGTGGGAATGGGAGATGCTCCGTGATCAATCTATCGAGCGAGCGGAGCGTGCCGGTGCCGTCGCTGGCGGGAATGTCGGGGCGGATTCGGATCGATGCCGCTGGCCAGCCAACCCGGGTCCTGGAGATCGAAAATGGGACGGTCTTGGCCCGGCCCGCCGCTGGCGCCGAGGACGCAGATGCGGTCATCGAATGCGACGGCGAGGAGATCGTGGCGGCGTTCAGCCGCGCCGAGCTCAACCCGATCGTGGCGACGCTCCAAGGGCGGCTGCGGTTTGAGGGAGACCGGGCCTTTGCGATCAAGGTCATCCTGGGCCTTCAGGCGATGGTACGTCCCCCGCCGGAGTCCGCGCGCGTCCTGCAGGCCGAGGACGGCGCCCGAATAAAGCAGGGATGAGCCATGCCAATAAACACCGTGAGCATCCTGGACGGCAACGACTTCGTGGTGAGCGACGCTCGGGGCGACATCGAGGCGATATCCACCGACACTCTGGGCCTGTTCCACGACGACACCCGGTTCCTGTCGCGCTGGATCCTAACTATCAACGACCTGCGCCCCAAGCTGCTGTCGACCGACGACCTGGCGTACTTCCGCGTCCAGTTCTTCCTGGCCCTGGCTATGGGAACGGTCTACTTGGACTCGCACCTTTCAGTGCAGCGGCAGCGCTCAGTGGGCGACGGCTTTCACGAGGATGTGACTCTCATCAACCATCACAAGGATCCGGTGCAGGTGACTGTGCGCCTGGAGGCGGGAGCTGACTTCGCCGACTTGTTCGAGGTGAAGGATGAACTGAAGAATAAGAAGGGTCAACTCTACCGCCGCGTTGCGGACGACTGTCTGACCCTGGGCTACCGGCGCGCCACGTTCCAGCGTGAGACCGTCATCACCAGCAGCATCCCGGCCCACATGAGTGAGGAGGGACTCGTCTACCAGATCACGATCCCCCCGCACGGCCGATGGAGCACCTGCGTCGATGTGGCGGCGATCTCCAACATCTCGCAGAATCGCAACCGAGGCGGCGCGAGCAGGCCAAAGTATGAGCACGGCGACACCGAGCCGCGGCCCGAGCTGCAGGCGAATATTGAGGAGTGGATCGCCAACGCGCCCAGGCTGTTCTCGTCGTGGACGGCGCTCGAGCGCACTTACCACCGCAGTCTGATGGACCTGGCGGCGCTGCGCTTCCAGATCCGCATCTTCCCCGGCGCGCTGCCCGCGGCCGGGCTGCCCTGGTTCATGGCGATCTTCGGGCGCGACAGCCTGATCACCAGCCTGCAGGCGCTGCCTTTCGTTCCCGAGCTCGCCTCAACCACGCTGCGGGCATTGGCCCTCATCCAGGCGCTCGTCTTCGACCCGTTCCGTGACGCAGAACCGGGCAAGATCGCCCACGAGCTGCGCCTTGGCGAGCTGACTGCGTTCGAGGAGCGGCCGCACTCGCCGTACTACGGATCCGCCGACAGCACGATGCTGTTCCTGATCCTGCTCGATGAGTACGAGCGCTGGTCAGGCGATCGCGCGCTGGTCGCCTCACTCGAGCGTGCGGCGCGCGCCGCCATCGACTGGGTCGATCGCTGGGGCGACCGCGACGGTGACGGATTCATAGAGTACGAGCGGCGCAACTCGGAAACGGGGCTGGAGAATCAGTGTTGGAAGGACTCGTGGGACTCGATCGCCTTCGCAGACGGCACGTTGGCGTCCACGCCGCGCGCCACCTGCGAGCTGCAGGGCTACGTCTACGACGCCAAGATCCGCACGGCACGCCTGGCCCGCGTGGTGTGGGGGGACCCGGTCTGGGCGGATCGCCTCGAGGGCGAGGCCGCGGCGCTCAAGCGACGCTTCAACGAGGTGTTCTGGATTCCCGAGCGTGGGTTCTTCGCCCTGGCTCTCGATGGTCAGAAGCGCAAGGTGGACTCGCTGACTTCCAACATCGGCCACCTGTTATGGAGTGGGATCGCCGATCCGGACAAAGCGGAGTGCTGCGTGCGTCACCTGATGAGCGACGCCTTGTTCTCCGGCTGGGGCGTGCGAACGATGGCGGTGAGCGAGGGGTCGTTCAATCCCATTGGCTACCACGTGGGCACCGTTTGGCCGCACGACACGTCGATCGTGGCATGGGGGCTGCGGCGCTACGGGTACCGGAAGGAGGCCGCCCAGCTCGCCCAGGGGATCCTCGAGGCGGCGGACCTGTTCCACCACCGCCTCCCCGAGGCGTTCGCCGGCTACGCCCGTGAGGCCACCAAGTACCCGGTCGAATATCCCACCGCGTGCAGCCCTCAAGCCTGGGCTACTGGGGCACCGCTACTGCTGCTGCGCACGTTGCTGGGTCTCGAGCCCATCGGCGAGCACCTGCTCATCGAGCCGGCGTTGCCGGAGGCGTTCCGCGAAATTCAGCTCCTGGACATCCCGGGGCGCTGGGGGCGCATGGACGCCTTCGGTCGTGCCCGGCCAATGCCATGGAACGCGCCGTCGCAGGGTTACCGCTCAACCAGAGACTCTAGCGCTGCGCGCTAGTTAATTGGAAAAAGTGGCCTGCGGCCCTTTTTCGGACACCAGCTTCGTTGCCGGCCGCAAAAGGCGCGACTTTTGCGGCCTGCCCAGCACCACCGGCGCAAGCCCGACAGCCTGCTAGGGCCGCCAAAACCTCTAACGCCCCTTCGGCAACCGCGCCAGCACCGCGTCGCCGACCTCTCTCGTCGAAAGCGCCTTCGCACCCGCCCCCGCGATATCCGGCGTGCGCGCGCCGTCGGCGAGGGCGCCCGTAACCGCTCTCTCAACAGCCTCAGCCTCGGCTGACAATCCCAGCGAATGCCGCAGCAACATCGCCACGCTCAGAATCGTCCCCACAGGATTGGCGATTCCCTTCCCCGCGATATCCGGCGCCGAGCCATGAATAGGCTCATACACCCCACGCTTGCCGTCACCCAACGACGCCGACGGCAGCAGTCCCAGCGACCCCGCAAGCATCGAGGCCTCATCGGTCAGGATGTCACCGAACATGTTCTCCGTCACGAGCACATCGAAATCCCGAGGACGCCGGATGAGGTGCATGGCAGCGGCGTCGACCAGAACGTGCTCCAGCGTCACATCCGGGAATTCAGCCTTCATGACCCGCTCGCAGACCTCGCGCCACAGACGTGATGTCTCGAGCACATTCGACTTGTCGATGGACGTGAGCTTGCGCCGCCGCTGCTGCGCCAGGCGGGCGGCTGCGCGCGTGATTCTTTCGATCTCCGGCACCGTGTACGTGCACAGATCGCTCGCGCTGTTGGCGTCGCGCTTTTTTTCGCCGAAGTAGATGCCACCCGTGAGCTCACGCACGAACACCAGGTCGACGCCTTCCAGAATTTCCGGCTTCAGCGTCGATGCGTTCACCAGGGACGGCTGCAGCTTCACGGGCCGCAGGTTCGCGTAGACCCCGAGCTCCTTGCGCAGCTTGAGCAGTCCCTGTTCCGGCCGCACCTTGGCATTCGGTGCCGACCACTTCGGTCCGCCGATCGCGCCCAGCAGCACCGCATCCGCTTTGAGACATGCCCGCAGCGTCTCAGGGGGGAGGGGATCGCCGTGCGAATCGATCGCGGCGCCACCGAACGGCAGCTCGCTCAACCCGAACTCGTGACCGAAGCCCCGCGCGACCGCCTGCAGCACCCGCAAGCCTTCCACGACGACTTCCGGCCCGATCCCGTCGCCGCCCAGAACCGCGATGTGAGCCTTCATGCGCGTTGCTCGTAGGCCTGGATCTTGTCCATCTGCCCGAGCAGAAACCCGAGCTCATCGATCCCGTTCAACAGGCAGTAGCGCGAGAACGCCTCGATCGGAAACCGCACCTGAGCACCGCCAGGCAGCGTCAACGTCGTCGACTCCAGGTCGACGCTCACCTCGGCACCCGGGTGCTCGAGGAGCCAGCGGCTGGTGCTCGCGTCGACCACGATCGGCAGCAGACCGTTCTTCAACGAGTTGTTCCTGAAGATATCGGCGATCTCGGTGCTGATGACCGCCCGGAAGCCGTAATCCAACAACGCCCACGGCGCGTGCTCACGCGAGGAGCCGCAGCCGAGATTGCCGCCCGCGACGAGAATTTGACATCCCTGGGCTTCAGGCCGATTCAGCGCAAAGTCCGCGCGCGGCTTCCCCTGCGCATCGTAACGCCAATCGGCGAAAAGATTGCGGCCCAGCCCTTCGCGCGTCGTCGTCGTGAGGAAGCGCGCCGGAATGATCTGGTCGGTGTCGATGTTCGTCGCCGGCAGCACCGCCGTGCGCGAGCGTAAAGTCTTGATGGGTTCCATCAGTGCTCAACCATTCATCAGTTCGCGGGGATCGGTGACGCGGCCGCGAACGGCACTGGCCGCAGCGGTGAGGGGGCTCGCCAAAAGCGTCCGGGCGCCAACACCCTGGCGGCCCTCGAAGTTACGGTTGCTCGTACTGACCGAATACTGTCCCTTGGGGACGAGGTCGCCGTTCATCCCCAGGCACATCGAGCACCCGGACTCGCGCCACTCGGCGCCGGCCTCGATGAACACCTTGTGCAGGCCCTCCGCCTCGGCTTCCTTCTTGACCTGCTGCGATCCCGGGACCACGAGCATCTGCACGCCCTTGGCGACCTTGTGGCCGCGGAGCAGGCCGGCGGCGCTGCGCAGGTCCGACAGCCGTCCGTTCGTGCAACTGCCGACGAATACAACGTTCACCGCCTGATCCTTGATGGGTGCGCCGGCCTCGAGGCCCATATAGGCCAGCGACTTGGCAAACACCGCATCGCCGCTCTTCACCGGAATCGAGCCGCTCACCGGGATCACCATGCCGGGATTCGTGCCGTAGGTAATCATGGGCTCGAGGGCCGAGCCGTCGATCTCCACTTCCTTATCGAAGCGGGCGCCGGCATCCGTCGGCAGTTCCTTCCAGCGCTCGAGCGCGCGCTCCCAATCCGCACCGTGGGGTGCGCGTGGCCGCCCCGACAGATAAGCGTACGTCGTCTCATCAGGGGCGATCATTCCCGCACGCGCCCCGGCTTCGATGGACATATTGCAGACGGTCATGCGTCCATCCATATCGAGCGCACGGATGGTTTCGCCGCGATACTCGATCACGTGTCCCGTACCACCCGATACGCCGATCCTGCCGATGATGGCGAGGATCAGATCCTTCGCCGTAACGCCGGGACGCAGCTTGCCGCTCACGTTGATGGAGAAGGTGCGCGGCTTGCGCTGCAGCAGGCACTGGGTGGCGAGGACGTGTCCCACCTCCGTGGTGCCAATCCCGAACGCAAGCGCCCCGATCGCACCGTGTGTGCTCGTATGGCTGTCGCCGCACACAACGGTCTTGCCGGGCTGGGTGATTCCCAGCTCCGGTCCGATGATGTGGACGATGCCGCGCTGCGCGTTACGCAGTCCGAGCAGCTCTACACCGAACGCTGCACAGTTGTTTTCGAGCTCGCGCACCTGCTTCGCGGCCGAATCGATCGCGATCGGCGCCCCGCCGAACACCTGCTCCGTGCGGGTCGGAGTGGAGTGATCCAGCGTCGCCAGAGTGAGATCCGTCCGGCGCACCGGCAGGCCGCGCCCGCGGAGCACGGTGAACGCCTGCGGCGTGGTGACCTCATGGATCAGGTGCAGATCGATATAAAGAACGGCAGGCGTCTCGGCGCTCTCGGCGGTCACCTGGTGCCGGTCCCAGACCTTTTCGAACATCGTTTGCGGTGCGCTAGGCATGAGCGTTGCACCAGATGGATTGCGTAGCCGGAATGGGCATGAAACGACTCCTGAAGGGAAACCGCTACACTGCGGTCCGGGCCACTTGAGTGGCCCCCGTACGCTCCTCGCGCGAGCGGCTGCCTGCCTGTGAAAGCTCGATGCGGTTGATGACTTCGAGGAACGCCTTGGTGCTCGACTCGACGATGTTCGTGCTGACACTCGAGCCGCGATAAGTGCGTTGATTGTACTCCACGTACACCACGGCTTCGCCTTGCGCGTCCTCACCTTCAGTGACGCCGTGCACCTCGAACTTGCGCAACATGACATTGATGCCGGTTGCTGCTTCGATCGCCTTGAATGCGGCGTCGACGGGGCCGTCGCCCGCGCTCGTGCGCTCGGCCGTGCGGCCGTCCGCGTGCTGCAGCCGAACGACCGCTTCCGCGGGCACATTCATGTGCGCGACCGTCTGTAGATCCACGAGGCTCCACGGCCCGCTGGCCGAGCCTTCGGCACGCAGCACGAGCGCCTCGATGTCACCGTCGAACAGCTCCTTCTTCTTGTCGGCGAGCGCCTTGAACTCCTCGAACACCCGATTGAGCTCCAGCTCGTCGAGCTCGAAGCCGAGTGCCTTGACGCGCTCGCGGAAGGCGTGTCGGCCGCTGTGCTTGCCCAGAACGAGATGGCTGCGGGACAGGCCCACATCCTCGGGACGCAGGATCTCGTAGGTGGAGTAATGCTTCAGCATGCCGTGCTGGTGGATGCCGGCCTCGTGGGCGAAGGCGTTCTCGCCCACCACGGCCTTGTTCCGCGGGATAGGCATGCCGGTAATGCTGGAGACCAGGCGCGAGGTGGGGTAGAGGCGGCTGGTCTGGATTGCGGTGCTGACGTTGAAGAACGCTTCCCGCGTCTTCAATGCCATCACAACTTCCTCGAGCGAGCAGTTGCCGGCCCGCTCACCGATGCCGTTGATGGTGCACTCGACCTGCCGGGCCCCGGCGACGACGGCGGTGAGGCTGTTGGCCACCGCCATGCCCAGATCGTCGTGGCAGTGGACCGAGAGCCGGATCCCGTCGATGCCCCGGACGTTTTTGCGCAGGTAACGGAACAGCTCCGCGAACTCGTCCGGAACGGTATAACCCACGGTGTCGGGTATATTGACCGTGCGCGCGCCGGCCTCGATGGCGGCTTCCACGACCTGCGCCAGGAATTCGAGCTCGGTGCGCGAGGCATCCTCGGGAGAGAATTCCACGTCCTCGCACAGCTCACGGGCGATGCGGATACCTTCGACGGCGGTGCGCAGGATCTCCTCCTGCGCCATGTTGAGCTTGTACTGGCGATGAATCGCACTGGTCGCCAGGAAAACATGGATCCGGTGGCGCGGCGCATCCTTGAGGGCGCGCGCGGCGAGCTCGATGTCCTCGCGGTTGCACCGGGCGAGGCCGCAGATCGTCGCGCCCTGGACCTCGCGAGCCACCGCGTTCACGCTCTCCCAATCCCCGCGCGAGGCGGCTGGAAATCCCGCCTCGATGACATCGACACCGAGCTCGGCCAGAGCCCGTGCGACGCGCAGCTTTTCCGGCTGGGTCATGCTGCAGCCCGGCGATTGCTCGCCATCGCGCAGCGTCGTGTCGAAGATCAGCACCCGGTCGGGATTGGGAGTCATGACGAGCTCTCCTGGCAAGCCTTACGTCCGTTTCTCGTTCAGCCACGGCATGCGCGCACGCAGCTCGCTGCCGACTTTCTCGATCTGACGGTCCTTGTCTTCCTTGAGCAGTCTCTGATAGGTCTTGCCGCCGCCGGCACTTTCTTCGATCCACTGCTTCGCGAACTTGCCGGTCTGCACTTCCTTCAGCACTTTGCGCATCACGTTCTTGACGCGGTCGTCGACGATGCGCGGTCCGCGCGTGAGATCGCCGTACTTCGCCGTGTCGCTGATGAACTGGTGCATCTTGGTGAGGCCGCCCTCATGGAGGAGGTCGACGATGAGCTTCAGCTCATGCAGACACTCGTAGTAGGCGACCTCGGGCTGGTAGCCGGCTTCGACCAGCGTCTCGAAGCCTTTGACGACCAGCTCCGTCGCTCCGCCGCACAGCACCGCCTGCTCGCCGAACAGATCCGTTTCGGTCTCCTCGGCAAACGTCGTCTCGAGCACGCCGCCGCGCGTACCGCCGATTCCGTGCGAGTAGGCGAGGGCCTTGGAATGCGCCTTACCGGTCGCGTCCTGCGCTACCGCGATCAGACACGGCACGCCCCGGCCTTCCTGGTACTGGCGGCGCACGAGACCTCCCGGACCCTTGGGAGCGATCAGCACCACATCGAGATCCTTACGCGGCTTGATCTGCTTGTAGTGAATGTTGAAGCCGTGGGCGAACAGCAGCGTGGCGCCCTTCTTCAGGCCTTTCTCGACCTCCGCGTACAGAGCCTTCTGCGCCAGGTCCGGGACGAGCATCGCCACCAGATCCGCTCCGCCGGCCGCATCGGCCGGCTCGGCGACTTCGAGGCCGTCTTTCTTCGCCTTCTTCCAGCTCGCTCCCTTCCTGCGCACGCCCACCACGACGTCGAAGCCGCTGTCCTTGAGGTTCAGCGCATGCGCGCGGCCCTGGCTGCCATAGCCCAATACCGCGATCCGCGCACCCTTGAGGGCCTTCTTGTCGACGTCTTTCTGCGAATACAGCCTCATCTGCGAACTCCCAACGGCCCCCGCGGGGCAACGATAATCCGGCCATTTTCAACCCATAAAAAACCCCGCAGCGGCGCTTGGGCCGGTGCGGGGTTTTCGGTCTCTTCGCTCGCTCGTGCCTTGGAATTTCTCAGGCGTTCGCGAGTGCCCCGCACCGGCTGCTCCGCAGAAGGAGCAGCAGTCCTACAGGCAGCGCAAGGAGAACGGGCAAGGCGGACCGTAACGCCACTGCGTTCGGGCTCACGTCGGTTCTCGGGTGCGGTGCCATCGGCGCCACGGATAAGCTGAGGGCAAACAAAATGATAGCCCGATGTGAGCACAACCGCCGCGACTTTGTCAACGCAGCCGCCGCGCCGATTCGCACCCTGCTTACCTGCCAAGCCCAGACCATCGTGCAGGCCCGGACCACCGCGCCCGGGCCGCCGCCGCCGGCCGCGATCGCAGACAGGCCAGCGCGACTTCGCTAAGCTGCGGCGCGTGACGCAACCTGAGATGGTGTTGACCTCCGAACCGGGCGACAGCCGGCCCTTGTGGCTGGTGACCGAGGCGGACCTGCCGCGCTGGCTGAACGAGCAGCCCGCGGAAACCGCGGCCTGGGTACGCGCGAATGGCTTTCAGGGCGAGCGCCATCGCGTCCTGACACTACCGTCCGCCGACGGCCGCATCGCTGCCGCCCTCCTGGGCCTCGGACCTTTACGCACTGCCGCGGATCTGAAGCTCTGGCACGCCGCGGGCGTCCCCGATCGCCTTCCCGCCCTGGCCTACCGGCTCGCTACGCCACTACCCGCACCCGCGGCTACGCATTTCGTGCTCGGTTGGCTGATGGGCTCCTACCGGATGAGCCGCTATCGAGCCCCGCCGACTCCAACGTCGCGCCCCGCATTGGTGCCGCCTCCGGAAGCGGATCTCGTCTACGCGCAGACCGCCGCAACGGCCAGCGCGTTTGCCCGCGATCTCATCAACACGCCGGCAAACGATCTCGGACCGGCGGAGCTCGCCGCGGCCGCCGCCGACCTGGCCGCGCGGCACGGCGCACGCTGCGAGATTCTCGTGGGCGACGAGCTGAAGACCCGCGACTTTCCACTGATTCATGCGGTGGGCTCCGCCAGCCCACGGCAGCCGCGACTCATCGATCTACGCTGGGGCGACCCCAAGGCCCCGCGGTTGACGCTCGTAGGCAAGGGCGTTTGCTTTGACACGGGCGGTCTCGATCTGAAGCCTTCAGCCGCCATGCTCCTCATGAAAAAGGATATGGGCGGCGCCGCGTGCGCGCTCGCATTGGCGGAGATGCTCATGCGGCTCGGCGCGCCGGTGCAGTTGCGTGTTTTGATCCCTGCGGTCGAGAACAGCATCGGCGGTCGTGCCTACCGTCCGGGTGATGTGCTGCGTTCCCGCAAGGGTCTGACCGTGGAGATCGGGAATACCGACGCAGAGGGCCGGCTCGTCCTGGCGGACGCGCTCGTCGAGGCTGACGGCGAGCGCCCGGACCTGCTCATCGACCTGGCGACTCTCACGGGAGCTGCGCGAGTTGCCTTGGGGCCGGAGCTGCCCGCGGCCTACTCGAACGACGAGACCCTTCTCGGCCAGTTGCGAGCCCGGGGCGAGGAGGAGGCGGATCCAATCTGGCCCATGCCGCTGTGGCCGGGGTACGACGATGAGCTCGCCAGCAAGGTCGCCGATCTGTCGAACGTTTCCGCGGCCCCGTTTGCCGGCTCCATCATTGCGGCCTTGTTCCTGAGACGCTTCGTCAGCGCCGCGCCCAACTGGCTGCACGTCGACCTGTACGCCTGGAATCCCCGGGAGCGGCCCGGCCGCCCGGTCGGCGCCGAGGCGCAGTGCGTCCGCAGCCTCTACCGGCTCATCCGCGCGCGGTTCGGATAACGGCTATCCCCGACAACGACTGTCCCATTTCGCATGTCGGGTTGCTACAAGCAGCGACATGCCCGCGTCGCAACTTGCCGGCGCGGCGAAGCATTGTTCGATAACTTATTGGCCGGGCGCCGCGATCACAGGCATTCGATCGCGCCGCGCCGGTGATACTCTTGAGCCAGGCAGAACATGCCAGGCGGATGAGCGAGTCGAGAGCCGGATGACCAAGAAACATGACCCGCGCGAGTATTCGCGTCTCGTCGTGGACGGCGCGAAGCAGGCGGCCTCGCGCGCGATGTTGCGCGCGGTAGGCTTTACGGATGCGGATTTCTCGAAGCCGCAGATCGGCGTGGCCTCCACGTGGGCCAACGTCACACCTTGCAACATGCACATCGCAGAGCTCGCCCGGGAGGCGGCTGCCGGTGCCGACGCCGGCGGCGGCAAGAGCGTTCTGTTCAACACGATCACCGTCTCGGACGGCATCTCCATGGGCTCCCCGGGGATGCGCTACTCGCTCGTCTCGCGTGAGGTCATTGCGGATTCGATCGAGACCGTCGTGGGCGCGGAGGGCTTCGATGGCTTCGTCGCCATCGGCGGCTGCGACAAGAACATGCCCGGCTGCGCGATGGCCATCGCGCGGCTCAACCGTCCGGCCGTGTTCGTCTACGGGGGGACGATTCGCCCCGGTGCGCAGCGGCGCGACATCGTGGCTGTCTTCGAGGCTGTCGGTGCGAACGCCGCTGGCAAGCTCTCGGATGCGGAGCTCGGAGAAGTGGAGCGCACGGCGATCCCCGGTCCGGGCAGTTGTGGCGGCATGTACACAGCCAACACCATGGCGTCCGCGATCGAGGCGCTCGGCCTGTCCTTGCCCGGAAGCTCGGCGCAGGAGGCCATAAGCGCGGAGAAGAGAGCCGACTCCCGCCGTGCCGGCGAGGCGGTGGTGAGATTGGTGAAGGACGGTTTGCGTCCGCGCGACATTCTCACGCGCAAGGCTTTCGAGAACGCCATTACCGTGGTGATCGCGCTCGGCGGGTCCACCAACGCGGTGCTGCACCTGTTGGCGATCGCCCGGGACGCGCGCGTCAAACTGTCACTGGACGACTTCACCCGCATCGGCAAACGCGTTCCGGTGCTGGCGGACCTCAAGCCGAGCGGCCGTTACATGATGTCGGAGCTGGTCGCCATCGGCGGCATCCAGCCGCTCATGAAGATGCTGCTCGACGGGGGCCTGATGCACGGCGGCTGCCTGACCGTAACCGGCCGCACTTTGCAGGAAAACCTCGCAAATACAGGTATGTATCTTGCTGGACAAGACATCGTGCGGCCGCTGTCCGATCCGCTGAAAAAGGACAGTCACCTCGTCATCCTGTACGGAAATGTGGCCCCGGAAGGCGCGGTCGCGAAGATTACCGGCAAGGAGGGATTGGCCTTCACCGGCCGGGCGCGGGTCTTCGAAGGCGAGGAACGCGCGACCCAGGCGATTCTCGAAGGCACGGTTCGCGCCGGCGATGTCGTGGTCATCCGCAACGAAGGACCCAGGGGCGGCCCCGGCATGCGCGAGATGCTGAGCCCCACGGCGGCCATCATGGGCCGCGGGCTGGGGGACAAGGTGGGATTCATCACCGATGGGCGTTTCTC
>CAZDTG010000043.1:10992-30346 GCA_964508005.1 uncultured Steroidobacteraceae bacterium | reverse complement strand
TGTTGACCGACAGCTCCCAGATGAGCAGCTTGCGCTGGCTCGAGGCCGGGGCGACAGGCAGCTACGGAACGGTCGTCGAGCCCTGCAACTTCCCCACCAAGTTTCCGAACGTCGTGGTCCTCATGACCCACTATCTCGCCGGCGAGACGCTGATCGAAGCTTACTGGAAGAGCGTCCTGACGCCCGGCCAGGGGTTGTTCATCGGGGAGCCGCTCGCCGCTCCCTTTCGGGCGAGGTAATGCTGCATTGATGCAGCACATCAACTTCGTCCCGGACGCACAGGGTCGCGCCGGCGCAGCTCCTGGGTAGCCAGCGAAAACAGCCCGATCCCCAGGAGTGCATAGGCCCACACGGGCAGAGGCCCGTCGGTGACCGCTGATGCCGGGGGCGTTCCGAACGCAACCGTCTGCTGTGAGGAGGTGTTCGTTTGATCCGCAGCCACGCTCGCACTGTCGTATACCGGGCCGCTGCTGTTCCACGTCACCGTAATCGTCAACGTGATGCTCGCGCCCGACGCGAGGCTGCCAACGGCGCACGTCACGTTCGAGGACTTGAAGCTGCATCCTGACGAGGCCGACGTGAAATTCGCCGCCGAGGGCAGCGTGTCCGTCAGCACCACATTGGTCGCAGTCAGCGGGCCGCTGTTGGTGATGGTGATCTGATAGGTTCCCTTTTGTCCGGCTACGGCCTGTGTCGGTCCGGTTCCGGAAAGTGCGACCGCGGTGCCCTGATTGACCGCTGCCAGCAGGTTCACCCGCGGCGTCGCCCGGCCGTTGGCGCTGTCCGTGTCCGTCACGCCGCTGATCTGCAGTCTCTGCACCGTTTGGCTCAGGGGTTCCGCCGCATAACGCGCACGCAATACCGCCACGGAGCCCGAGATGTGCGGCGTCGCCTGCGAAGTGCCTGATTCCTGAAAGGCCGACGTCGGGGCATTCACGAACGTGCCGGGTGCGAGCACCGAAAGATAGCTCGCGCTCTGGGAGAAGCACGTGACGTGGTCGGGCGCGCTCGCATCCGTGCATTGGCCACCCGAGGCGGCAGCCGCCCCCCAAGTGACCGACCCGTAAGAGGCGTCATATACCGCTCCGACCGAGACCGCATTGGGGACGCACGCGGGGTCCGAAAGTCCTGTCTTCGATCCGCTGTTGCCCGCCGCAACCACCGTGAGAATTCCGGCGTTCGTAACATTCCCGATCGCGGTCGCATAGACGCTGCCGCGGCATTGCGTGGCGTTGCTCGTACCGTCGCCGAGACTCATGTTCACGGCCACGATGTTGTACGTGGACCGGTCTGTAATTACCGCGTTGAGTGCGTCGATGACGTCGCTCGACGCCGCCCCCGAACCCTGAAAGACGTCGAACATGGCCAGGTTCGCACCTGGTGCCACACCGAGAGCAATCGCCGAGACGTTGGTGCCGTGCTTGGTCTCGGTAGACGCCAGCGACCCGGAGTAATAGTCCTTGTTGAATACGACCCTGCAGGTGGAGGCCGGCGTGCCTACTGCCGTGCAGGTTCCGAAGTCGGAATAGTTGAGGTAGTTGCTGCCGAGACCTCCGTCTATGACTGCGATCGTCGTGCCCGTTCCCTTGGCACCTTGCGCCGCCGCCTGCGGCTGGTTGATGAAGGGCAGGTCGCTCACCGAAACGGGATGGAGCGTGCCGTTCTGATGGATCGCGCGTACGCCTGGGTAGGCCTGCAGCCGGTTCAAAGCGTCGAGCGATGAAAGGCGCCAGAGCACCAGCGGAAAATGATCGTAGTCGTGCACTGGAGCTGCATCCGGCCCGGCGACGCCTGCTGCGACTCCTGACTTGGTCGCGGCATAGCCCCGCGCGCGCAACGCCAGAATTGGGGCGTCGTCGTGCCCGAGACCGCGGCGGGTCCGCTCGGTCGCAACGGCCCGGTCGGTAGCCGTAGCGTCGAATTCAACGATGACCAAGGTCGCCTGGCCGGCGGCCAGCCGAGCGCGCACCTCGGACGAAAGCGGCGTCGCGCGTGCGGCGATCGAGCCGCAGCACAACGCGGCCAGCAGCAATCGCAACACCAGCTTGCCCGTCAGGGCACCGACAGCGCGAATTCTCATGGCAGCTCTTGGTTTTCGCCGGACCGAGGACCCCAGCGTAGTGGCCGAGTGTTGCGGTTCGATGCAGCCCCGTTGCGCATCAGACGTTGCCCCGGCGCGACCCAACGGTGTGCATTTCCTCCACCGCTGTCGCTGCTCGGGCGGGCAAAAACGGTGCGAACGTCATCTAAACGACAAAGGACTGCAACACTGGCTCACTACATTTTACCTAAGGCGGGACCGCAAACCGACGACAACTGAGCTGAAACAGCACAACGATCCGCTTACAGGGGTGGTCTGCTCGTGATTGAAAGTCGCAAACAAGCAGTGTCGATTCGCATGAACAGCACTGACGTGCGGAAGGTGAAGAAGCTCGCGAGCCGTCTCGGCGTGCGCGACTCCGACGTCATTCGCTTCGCGGTGAAAAGCATGCTGGCGAGGCTCGGGCCGCTCTACGACCCGGAGGCTCACGGCCGCAACCTGGTCCCCGTCTTCGTCGAGTCGGGCGCGGAGCTGCTGCGCTTCTTCGAGATCGACGCCTCGAGACTCGAGGCCATCATCAACGGGGGTGTCGAGATCGACCGGCGGGTCGATCGCGACGACATCGCGCTGCTGGCGTTGACGGGGACCCAGGAGCCCTACGCCGCACTGAAATTGAGTGAGCTCGACCGCTCAGAGCGCCGCGAGCGCACTGCCGCCGAGCTGTCGGAGTCGCTGCGCCAGTACCTGTACGCCAAGTACGTGTACCGCGCGAATCCCGAATCACACGTCCCGCGCGAGCCGGCCCTCAGGCTCGCCGTGGGACCGGAGCAACAGGAACTAGCAGAAGGGTGAAGGGTGAAACCATGAGCACGATGAAGAGGATGCGACCGTCCTTGAAGATGGGGTTACTGGCGCCGATGGCACTGACTTGCCTGGCCATAGCCCCGCATGCCCGGGCAGATAGCATTCTGCTCGCGCAAACCACGCTGGTTAGCGGCACCGAGTACACCGTGGATGCGTTCACGGCTCCCAGCGCCGGCAAAGTGACCGTGAATTTGCAGAACCTCAATTGGCCCACGGCATTGAACGCGTTGAGTTTCTCCATGACCTCGGCAAGCCAGGTACTCTCGCCCGAGAGTGACCCCACGGCATTCGATGTCGGCGCCGGCACCTACTTCGCACATATCATGGCGACGGCGGGCGGGGACCTGAATCTCGGTCTGTGGTCCCTGATGGTGACCTTCAACCCCACCGCCAGCCCGGTTCCGCTGCCGGCCAGCGACTGGATGCTGCTCACCGGCATGTTCGTTCTCGCCGGCCTTGCGCGGGCGGTTCGTCCTATGGAGTTGACGGGAATCGCCGAGGCCTGATAGGCCCCCCGGCTGTCGCGGCGCTGTCCGGCGCCGCGACCTTCCTCTCGAAACGAAAGCGTCATGTATGGCGCTTAGTATGACATTTGTCTAACCCAGGCCGCGGCACACGCGTCCTGACGGTTCTTGCCACGAAAAATACAATGATGTCAAAGCGGGTTCTGTTCGCATTATTGTCGTTCGCGCTGGTCGGCCCGAGCATGGCCGACGGGCCGGACATCGGCGTTAAGCCGGCCGGGGTGACCCTCCCGGGCTATCACCTGCAACCGGGCGACGTCATTACCGTATCCGTCTGGAAAGAGACGGACCTGCAAACGGAGGTTCTGGTCCGGCCGGACGGTTTTTTCTCGTTTCCGCTCGCCGGCGAGGTCGATGCAGTGGGCAAGACGGTTGACGACATTCGTCTCGTCCTGGTGGAGCGGCTGAAACGCTACATCCCCACCCCCGTGGTCACCGTGGCCATCAAGTCGATCGGAGGAAACCGGATATACGTCGTGGGCAAGGTGAACCACGCCGGAGATTTTCCCCTCAGCAGCCCACTGGACGTCATGCAGGCTATAGCGCTGGCGGGCGGCACGACTTCATTCGCGGCGATCAACGATATCGTCATCCTCCGGCGCCAGAATGGCGGACAGCAAGCTCTCCACTTCCATTATTCGGACGTAGCACGTGGCCGGGAACTCTCACAAAACGTTCTGTTGCAGAGCGGGGACACCGTGGTCGTTCCATGAGTGATTCCCGGATCCAAGGCGCGTGAGAAGACGTATGGCGTACCCCACGGCAATCGGCTGTGGCTGCCTCCTTGGGGCTGGTGGAGCGTCGCATCTGCACGCGGCGGAGTGGTCCATGCAGCCAGTATTCAGCTGGACGCTCGATTACGACAGCGACCGGAGCCTGTCGTCACCCAGTGCGCAGGGCAGCGAGCAGGCCGTGCTGTCAGCGGACGTGCGCCTGCAACGGTCGCTCGAGAACATGCAGATCACGCTGGAGCCGCACTTCGATGTACGCCGTTTCTCGAGCTCCTACTGGGGGCCGGGCGATGACCGAAGTCTCGCCGGGGCGTACAGCTGGACCGGCGAGCGGATGCAATTCAGCCTGAATGCCTCGATCGCGAACCAGAACACCCTGACGACGGAGCTGCTCGAGACCGGCATCGTCAACACCAATACCCGCCGCCGCACCTCTCAGGCGAGCGCCGAGTGGGACTGGTCGCGGACCGAGAAGCATCAGTTTTTCACGCAGCTCAGTTACTCGGACACGAGCTATTCGGGACCTTCCCTCGTGCAGCTCGAGCTCCCCGGCTACCGGTACTATGTCGGGTCACTGGGCGAGCGACTCTTTCTTTCCGAGCATCTTACCCTCTCGGTCAGCGCCTTCGGCGACGCGCTCTCGAGCGATCGTTCTGGTGCTTCGAGTCATGAGGAAGGCGGCCAGCTCGGTCTCATCTACGCGCATTCCGAGAAGACGTCCTGCAACGTCTCGGTTGGCGAGAGCGAACGTTCGCTGGGCGGCCAACGCAGTACCGGCACGAACGCGACCGCCTCGATTACTCACAACCTGTACCTGGGTAGCGTCGCGCTCAGCTACACGCGCAGTCTGCAGCCCTACGGAACCGGCGTTCTCGTCGAGCGGCAGCAGCTTACGGCTTCTGCTAGCCGCTCGCTGACACCTTATCTATCCACGGACGTCGCCGTGCTGCGGATCCAAAACAACAATTCCACCGTGCGGCTCGGCCTCGATCGCCCTTACTACGACAACGCCGTGGCGGGCTTGAACTGGCGGTTGGGAGAGACGTGGACACTGAGGTCCGAGCTCACGACGAGCTGGAGCCAGCCCACTCGCTCCAACGCGACCGTGCGGGAATGGCGCGCCGGGCTGACCATGACGTGGAAGCCGAGCCCGAGTGTGATGTCCAGGTGATGCGCACGTGAACGCCGTAACCGAGAAGCCAAACTTACTGCGCGATTACCTCGCGGCCGCGAAGCATCGGCGCAAGCTGCTCATTCCCATTTTCGCCCTTACCCTGCTGGGGGTGGTACTGGTGGCCATGCTGCTGCCGCCCCGATTCCGTTCGGCTGGTACCATTCTCATCGAACAGCAGGAAATGCCGCAGGAGCTCGTACGTTCCACGGTAACTTCCTACGCCGACCAGCGCGTGCAGGTCATCAGCAAGCGCGTGATGACTACGGAGACGCTGCTGAACATCATCCGCCGGTACGATCTTTATCCGAAGCAGCGGGCGAAGGACTCGCGCGAAGCGCTGCTAAACCGGATGCGCGAGGATATCGGCCTGAAGATGATCAGCGCCGACGTCATCGACCCCCGCAGCGGCCGGCCGACCTCGGCCACCATCGCCTTCGAAGTCTCTTACATCAGCGGCTCGGCTGACACCGCTGCGAAAGTGGCGAACGAGCTGACCACGCTGTATCTGAACGAGAATCTGAACAACCGCACCCAGCTCGCCCGCGACGCCACCAGCTTCCTCGAAGCCGAAGGCGACCGCCTCAGTCGCCAGATCGCCGATCTCGAGGCGAAGCTCGCGCAATTCAAGGACAAGAACTTCCAGAAGCTGCCGGAAGTCACCACGCTCAACATGACGCTTCTCGACCGCACCAACGAGCAGTTGCGCAGCGAGCAAAGCCGCAAGGACGCGCTCGAGCAGCAGCTCGTCTACCTCCAGGCGCAGCTCGCGCAGCTCAAACCCACCTCGGCCGTCTACTCCGACACCGGGGAGCGGATCACCTCGTCCGCGGATCGCTTGAAGATGGCCCGTTCGCAGCTCGATGCTGCGCGGGCGCTCTACGCACCCGATCATCCCGACGTCATCCGGCTCGAGCGCGAAGTGCAGGGATTGGAAAAAGGCGTAGCGAATGGCGGACCGAACGCGAAAATCTCATCCTCGGGACCCGCTGGCGAGACGAACGATCTGCGGCGCAAATTGGAAACCACAAAGGCGGCTCTCGCAGCGGCGACTGAAAAGTACAGTCCGGAACACCCGGATCGAATCCGCCTGGAGCGCGAGGTGAAGGATCTCGAGGCACGGCTTGCGGCGGCACCCGCTCCGGGAGCGGATGCGCCGGATTCGGTCCCAACCCCGGGAGCTGATAATCCCGCCTACATCCAGATCCAGGCGCAGGTCGCCGCCACGCGCAGCGAGTTGGCGGCACTCGTGACTGAGACGGCGAAACTGCATGCCCGAAGCGAGGAGCTGCAGCGCAATGTGACCCTTGCGCCGCAGGTAGAAAAGGAATATCGCGACCTGACACGGGATTACGACAACGCGCGATTGAAGTACGCGGAAGTCCGCTCGAAACAGCAGGAGGCGAAAACGGCGCAGGATCTCGAAGCCGATCGCAAGGGCGAGAAGTTCACGCTCATCGATCCGCCGCTGCCTCCTCAGGAGCCCGTCAGCCCGAACCGGCGCCTGATCTTCATCGCCGGTTTCCTGTTGAGTCTCGGACTGGCGTTCGGCGTCCTCTGGCTGCTCGAGACCATGGACAGCACCATCCGCGGACGCCGGGATCTCTTGGATCTCACGGGTATTCCGCCGCTCGCGCTGGTCCCGCACATCGGTACCGTCGCGGAGTTCCGGGCTGCCCGGCGCCGCAGGTGGATCGCCGCCGGCGCGGCGGCCGCCACCGTCTGCGTGGCCGTGGTCCTGACTCATTTCTTCTACAGACCGCTCGACGTGCTCTGGTTCGCTTTCGCACAACGCCTAGGCTTCTAGGAACACCCGATGGACAGAATTCAACGCGCGCTCGATCTGGCGAAGGTACAGGCGCCGCGAGCCGCTGAACCGCCGGTTGCTACCGAAGACCCCCGTGCGGAACGGGTGGCGCTCAACCGGGAGTTTGCGCTCGGCACCGTGGAATCTGTCGCACGCCTTCCTGTGGACTGGAGTGCGTTGAAGGAGAAGCGAGTCGTCTCGACCGGCGACGCGCATCCGGCAAGCCACGCCTACCGGATGCTGCGTACGCAGGTGTTGCAGCGCGCCCGCTCCCATGGGCTCAATACTTTGGGAGTGGTCAGTGCGGTCAACGGAGAGGGCAAGACGCTGACGGCCGTCAATCTGGCCCTGAGTCTGGCGGCGGAGCCGAACCAGACCGTCGCGCTGCTGGATCTCGACCTGCGGCACCCTACGGTCGCCCGGACTCTGGGGCTTGCCGCGCAGCGCGGCCTGGAGACTTGGTTCGGTGGTGACGAGCCCATAAAAGATGTGTGCTACGGAATCGAAGGCGTCGAGCGGTTTTACGTGTTGCCGACACTGGCTCCCGTGAGCGGCAGCTCGGAAGTGCTGGCTGGCATTGCCACCCGCAAGCTGTTCAACGAGCTGAAGGGCCGCGATCCGGGACGGCTGCTGGTCGTGGATCTCCCGCCGGTGCTGCTGAGCGACGATGCCCTGACGGTGGCACCACTGCTCGATGGCGTGGTATTGGTCGTGAACGAGCGTCGCACCCGGCGCGAAGATGTCGTTCGCGTCGTCGAGCTGCTCGGCAACACGCGGATTGTCGGAACCGTGCTCAATCGCTCTTCGGAGTCAGAGCGGCGAGCTTATTGAGGCGGCCATGTACGAAAAGTTCTACGGCCTGCGTGAGAAGCCCTTCGCGCTGACGCCTGATCCAGCCTATCTTTATCTGGCCAAGCGGCATAGTCACGCGCTGACCATGCTGGAGTACGTGCTCACCGAGGCTTCCGGATTCGCCCTGATAACCGGCGAGGTCGGATGCGGGAAGACCACCGTCGTGCGTCATTTTCTGGCAAAAGCCCACCGCCAGCTCAACGTCGGATTTATCACCAACACCCATCCGGGCTTCGGCCCGCTTCTGCCGTGGATCATGGAGGCGCTCGGGGTCGAAGTGGGGCAGGTGAGCGCGAGCGAGCTCTACCGGCGGTTCGTGGCGCACGTCACGCGGGAGTACGCCGCGGGCCGGCGCGCAGTGCTGGTGATCGACGAGGCACAGAATCTTGGCGTTACCGGACTCGAAGAGCTGCGGGTGCTCTCGAATGTCAATGCCGGCAAACAGTTGCTCCTGCAGACCATTCTCGTTGGGCAGCCGGAGCTGCGCGCCACACTCGGTCTGCAGGAGCTGCGTCAGCTCGCGCAACGCATTTCGATCGACCATCATCTCGAGGCGCTGACGCCGGATGAGACGCTCGGCTACGTCCGGCACCGGCTCGCAGTCGCCGGCGGTCGGCCCGACATCTTCGCGCTCGGAGCGATCGCGCTCGTGCACGAATGCACGGGCGGGATACCGCGACTGGTGAATCTCGTTTGCGACACCGCGCTCGTTTACGGATTCTCGGATCAGCAGAAGATCATTACCACCGATTTCATCGAGCAGGTGGTCGCCGACCGTGCTTCAGGAGGCTTGCTACCACTGCGGGCCGTTGGAAAGACCGCTCCCGCTTCGCTCGCGGTGGTTTAGACGCGCATGCCTGCACAAGGCCCCACGGCAGATCCGAGCGTTGGCGGAGGGGCACGTTTGCGCATTCTGCAGGTCGTCTCCGCATATTATCCCGCAGTCCGTTACGGTGGCCCGATTCGTTCGGTACACGGTCTCGCCGCTGCACTTGCGCGTCGCGGTCACGACGTCCACGTTTATACGACGAACGTTGACGGCGATTCGAGCCTCGACGTGCCGCTCGACCGGCCCGCCGATCTTGACGGGGTCGCGATCCATTACTTCGCGGTGCCCGCCCTGAGGCGGTTGTGGTGGTCTCCGGCGCTGGGTCGTCGCTTGCAGGAGTCGATCGGCGAATTCGACGTCGTCCACGTGCACGCCGTGTTTCTTTGGCCTATGTGGGCGGCAGCGCGTACCGCATCTCGTGCCGGTGTGCCGTACGTGATCGCACCGCGCGGAATGTTGATGCGCGACGTCATCCATCGAAAGAATCGTTGGGTGAAGACCGCGTGGATCAATCTCGTCGAGCGCCGAACGCTGGCGGATGCAGCCGCGGTTCATGTGACGGCCGAGCTCGAAGGCGCGGAGCTGCAGGCATTGAATCTTCCATCGCAGCGAGTCGTCTGGATTCCAAATGGGGTCGATTGGCCTCACGAGCACGCGCCGCTCGCGGCGGGGCCGTTCGCCAATCTTCCCGAGCGTTACGTGCTTTTCCTGAGCCGGCTGAGCTGGAAGAAGGGGCTCGATCGCCTCATCACCGCCTGGCAATGGGTTCCCGATATCCCGCTGGTCATTGCGGGCAATGACGACGAGGGCTACCAGCCGCAACTCGAGGAACTGGCGCGTAAAGCCGGGGTGGCCGATCGGGTCGTCTTCCTCGGTCCCGTCGGCGACACCCACAAATGGGCGCTGTACGAGCGCGCGCAGTTGTTCGTGCTGCCGTCGTATTCCGAGAATTTCGGGAACGTCGTGGCCGAAGCGATGGCGATGGGGTGCCCGGTCGCCGTGACGCCCGAAGTCGGAATCGCATCGCTCGTGCGGGCAACGGGGGCCGGGATCGTGACTAGCGGCGCACCAAACGAGTTTGCCGCGGCCATTCGGGCTTTGCTTTCAGATCCGCTGCAGCGGCGCGAAATGGGGCGCCGAGGAACCGAGGCCGCGCGAACGACGCTCTCCTGGGACGGGGTGGCGGCACAGACCGAACAGCTCTATCGATCCCTGATAGGCAAGCGCCCGCTGATGGCGGCTGCCGCGGTAGCCTGAGTTACGAGGCCGGGCGCGAGCGCCGCGGTGATCACTTCCAGGTGGCGCGCTATGATGACAAACATCATCAGGCTGGCCGGAACGAATATCCGCAGCTCGCGCACGATGCCCACCACCGACATGATCGCGATCCATCCCCCGATCATGAGCAGAATGAGCAGGTCGGTGCGATCGAGCTTCTTGCGCAACAGAAATATCGCCACATAGAGATATGAGCAGATGTTGAGCATGGCGAATACGAACAGGGGGTTCTTCAGCTGCTCCAGCGTGTACAGGAGGTGCACTTCGTACTGCTGATTGTGCATCGGTGCACCGGAGCCCAACCGGTGCGCGAGGTGGATCACCATGCTCCTTGCCAGGAGAAATGCTCCGCCACACGCCATCTGGACCGACAGCGTTCTGTTCCAGTTGGCATCGCGCCCCGCCCGCAGCGCCACGTAAAGACCGCTGTAGAAGACCGCCGTCTCCTTGTTGAACGTGGCGACGAATATCGCGAGCGGCAGCAGGTATTCGGCCCTGCCTTGCAGGCGAATGGACAGGTAGAAGATGAGCGCGGCAAAAAACATGTCCGGAAAATCGTACGGATAGAACAGGGCGCGGTTCGGCACCATGTAGTACCCGAAGATCACGATCACCAGAGCGGCGGCCGCGGCAAACGTGAACGTGACGCGAGGTGTGAGGCGCGGATTGAGCGCTTGCGCGATCTTGTGCATGAGCACGAGAGTTGCAACGAGTGACACCGCATCGATCAGCAGTTGGAATATGCTGTACGAGGAGCTGAACGGATCGTTCATGCCCGTCATGAGATCGCGTCGTCCCCCCATCAGGGCGCGATAGGCGAGGGCCGGCAGCATCCGGTAAACGAACGGCTCTCCGATGGTGAAATGGTAGTATTCCGTCAGATGGACCATCGGAATCAGGATGGTCTGGTGCTCCCAGCTGAGATTGAGCGCAACCACGGCAACCAGGAACAGCATCAGCAGATTCTTTTTCTTCTTTTCGCCGTTCATCGGATTGTCATAAATCGGCGTGATCTGCCTGCTGATGCTGGCCGTGATCGGGTGCAGTCCGGTCCCCGGGCCTCCGGCCAGAATGACGCCCTTGCCTCTCAATTGCTTCTCCACCGTGCGCAGCTCCACATCGTTAGCCCTCGATGTGACCGTTTCATTATGATTCCGGAGGGAAGCGATACCCCAGGGTGGGTAATGCGGCACGGCGCCGCGCCCCCCGTGTCTGGCGCGGGTCCGCTAATCTGAAACACTGCAATGGCAAGATGCCTCGAGGGGACGTGGCCGGCGGGGTGGCTCTGCCGGTCCGATGCGACCCAAGAATTAAGAGCAAATTAAGAGCAAAAAACATGCAATTCGCCAACAGCTCCGCGTGCGCCGAGCGGCTGACGAGCTCACAGATGCGAGCGCCCCCTGCGCAGGGCGCGCTGATCTCGGCACTGATGTTGTTCGCGATTGTCGCGTTATCGCGAATTCCGTTCGTGCTCACTCACTACGTACAGGAGGACGCGTACATCTCGGCGCGCGCCGTCCGCAACTTGGTGACTCACGGCGCGCTTGCATTCAACGTCGGCGACCGGTATTCCCCTGTGACTTCGCTCGCGTGGGGCTATGTTGCCGCAGTTCCAGCGGCGCTCCTGCCGCCCGAGCAGACAATGCTCGGATTTCAGCTGCTGGGTATTGCCTCTGTCGGGCTTGCGATCTTGCTGCTACGCGGGTTTCTCGCGAGCTTCTGGTCGGCCGTGGCGCTCGCACTGTGCAGCCCGGCGCTGTTTGCCTCATTCCTCGGCATGGAAACGGGGATGTGCATCCTCTATCTGGCGCTGGCGGCAGTCGCTCTGCGTGATGGCGCAAGGCGCGTTCGAATGTTGTATCTACTCGCGGCTGCGGGTCCTCTGATTCGGCCGGAGCTCATCGCAGTTTCCGCGCTCCTCGTGGCAATGACGTGGCTTACGATCGGCCTCCCGGCACGCGACAAATGGATTGTGGCGAGCGCGCCCGTACTCGGCGCGCTCGCTTACGTCACGTTGAATCTCGTTCTCTCGAATGAGCTCATCTCCCCAACCATCATTGCCAAGTCGCTGTCATATCCGCACGAGCATTCACTGCGCGCTATGTGGGATCGGATGCAGATGGTGTTCTCCGGCCAATTCATCATTCCAGGCATCAAGCAGATCCCGTCGTGGGTGCACGTTGCCTTGAACCTCGCGCCGCTCGTGCTTCTGGTGCGACGGCTGCGAGATCGCACGGCGCCCGTTTCGATCGATGAGGGGCGGGTTCTGGCATTTGTCCTCTTCGTCGCTTACGGCATGCCATGCCTGTTCTGCTACGGAGGACAATTCGCTCAGTGGTACATGTTTCCATCGGCCTTTTTCGCGGTGCTTCTCGCCCTGTGGAGCATGCCGGCTTCCTGGCACGAGTCTGCACGTATCAGGTTCGTCGTCCTGAGCGGCCTGTCTGTAATCGCCGTCGGTCAGCTCGCGCTTTCCTACAGTGCAGGAAAACAGGAATTCGGCTATCGCGCCGACGTTGGCCGTTGGTTGCGGCAGCAAGCCGCTCCCGGCGCAACTCTGCTTCTGGAGCCGGCGGGCTACATCCCGTTCTATTCGGATCTGAAGACTTATGACGAGGTGGGGCTCGTGTCTCCGGTCGTCCTCGCCTATATCCGCTCGCATGGTCGGAACTGGTGGATGTCGTTCATCCGCGAGTCATGGCCCGACTGGATCGTCGATCGACACGACTTCCGCGTTGCGCCTCTTACCGACTCCTGGTATGAGCTTTCAGAGCCGGAGCAGCGGTGCGTACTCGCCCGCTACGAGCTTGCGCGGGTGTTCCACTACGATCCGCACGACTATGCGCCGAACCGCCTGGCGCTGCGAGTGTTGCAAATGGGATCGCACGTGAACTACTACGTGTACCGCCGCAGGTCAGGCACGCAAGGCGCGACGGGTCGCAGCACCTGCTCACCCTGATCGTCACGGTAGTGCAATATTTGCTCCGTAGCTTCTCGGGGCGCGCGGGCACACGATCCCTGGGGCGCGTGGCGTGGAGGTCAAATGTCCTGGCGGGCCCGTGCTCAAAACACTCGAGAAGAAGGCTCCAGCTTGCCAATTCCTGCGAGCTCGGACGTCGTGCTTCCGGTCGGGAGACAGGATCGCATTTACAAGAACGACGGCAATCCTGCCTTGATTGCCTGGCTCGATGCGGGGGTTCAGCGGGTCCTGGATGTGGGTTGCGGCGCGGGCGACAACGCGGAGCTGCTGCAAGCTGGTCATCCCGGTTGCGAGATCTTCGGGATCACCCGATCTCCCGCGGAGGCCGAGCTGGCGCGTCCGAAGATGCGATTTTGCTGGGTAGCGGATATCGAGGCAGAGCTTCCGGCGGACGTGCGTGCGACGACGTTCGATGCCATCATCTTTTCACACGTGTTGGAGCATTTGCGCGATCCTGGGGCGGTGCTGAACAAGTTTTCCCGCCTGGTGCGCAATGAGGGAGTGGTGCTCATTGCGGTACCCAACGTCCTTTCCTGGGCGATGCGCTGGCAGTTCATGCGCGGTGACTTCGAATATCGCGCGGAGGGGGTGCTGGATGACACCCACCTGCGCTTCTTCACGTATCTGACGGCGGATCGATATCTGCTGCGTAACAGCCCTGAATTGCTATTGGCCGCCAAGAGCGTCACTGGCAGCGTTCCGCAGTGGGCACTGCGCAGATACGTTCTGCCGCGGACCTGGAGCGAACGCATCGATAGGCTCGGCTGTCGCTTGTGGCCCAACTTGTTCGGCAATCAGGTCTTGCTCAAGGCGATCCGCGTTGCATCCGATCGGCCGCGATCCCAACACGCAGCCACCTGAGCGGCGGCGCGGCTGACTCTCGAGAAGACTTTCGTGGTGCCAAGACGCAAATGAACCGCGGACGCATCGAGCAGCGCGCGGCCAAAGTCTCCCTGGTCACCGGCTTGTCAACGCTCCTGAGCGTGGCTTTTCAGTTGATCTCGGTACCGGTTTGCCTGCGCTATTGGGGGAAGGAAGCCTATGGCGGCTGGCTGGCGCTGTTCTCGGCGTTCATGCTGCTGCGCTCGCTCGATACCGGCTTCGTGGCCTTGGTCGGGAACAAGCTCAACCTCTTGTATCACAAGAGTGTCGCCCAGCTGCGCGAGCATCTGGCATCGGCAGTCGCTGGGATCGCCCTGATCAGCTGCATGCAGCTGCTGCTGGCCGGCGGTGCGCTGATTTTCGACCCACTTGCGCGGCTGCTCGGCTTTCCTGCTGCGGACACCAACTCGTGGGCGGCTAAGCTCGGTCTTGTGGTTTTGATGCTCTCGTGGACGTTGACCGGATCGTATCTCGGGATCGTGCATCGCCTGCTGGTACCCGCCGGCATGATGTATCAGGCCGCCTGGTGGGCCATGGGATTTCAGATTGCCCAGTTCGCCTCGATCATGGCTGCAGCCATGCTGCGGTTGAACATGCTCCAGACGAGCCTGCTGTTCGCCCTGTCGCAGCTCGCCATTTATGTTACGTCTGCATTCTACGTGCGGCACAAGTTGCCTCACTTTTCCCCGTGGTTACACGGAGTGCGGTTGCGGACGGGGCTCGCGGACCTGGGCCAATCTCTGACCCTGACCGCCAGCAACCTGGTCCAGCAAGCTGCGACTAACGGCGTAGTGCTGGCAGTCGCCGCTTTCGCGGGGCCGGTCGCGGTGCCGATCTTCACCACGGTCCGCACGCTGACGAATCTATGGACGTCCGTGACGACCGTTCTGACGGCACCTCTGTTGCCCGAGGTCGTGCGTATTCACGCCATGGGGGAAGTGCCCAAGCTGGTAGCCATCAATCAGGCGTTCTGGGTAACTGTAGGATCCTTGGTCAATTGGGGCACCCTGCTGGTGTATCCCTTGCTGCCGTACATCTATGGCCGCTGGACAGCGCACGCTGTTGCCCTCGATCAACCCCTGCTTTGCTTCATGCTCGGCTCCGTCGTGCTCACCAACGCAGGGGCGCTGATAGCGCTGCACCTTAACGGAATAAACAGCCTGGGCATCATACTGAGCGCGTCCATTGTTCGGGCCGTGTCATGCCTTGGCGTCGGTGTTGCGGGATTTGGCCGTCTGGGCCTGACCAGCTTCGGCCTCGGGATTCTGCTAGGTGAGCTGCTCGCCACGCTGATGATGAGTTGGTACTTCGTCAGACGAGAGCTGCGCGCAAAGGGCTCGAGCCTGCCGGCGGGCTCACTGGGTCCTGTCGCGCTGAGCACGAGCGCTGTGGTGCTCTTTTTTGTGTGCAACGGATTCGGTTGGTGGACATCCAGTCTGAGCTGGTTGCTGGCCCTGTCGGGCCTCGCAGTGGCGACCGGTTGGGGCTGGCGAACACTGGAGCCTGGTATCCGCGCCCGCTTCATGGAATTGCCGCAGAGACTCTACCGATGAGCCACTGGTGCACGCTGCGTGGCCTGGCCTCGTGCGTGAGCCATAGATGCAAGGCTGATTCAGTGCCCGCTGCACTCGCACAGATCGGAGCGATTTGACTCGCAGATTCGCGCAGTATTCTTGCCACCGTCTTCCAGATCGGTATCCACGCGCTCACAAACGTTGCCATAGAGTGTGGCGTTTCTCACATGGTCGGAGGCGGCGACTCGGATTCCGATCCGCGCGGCCATTGGCCGGTGACAAGTCGGCGCAGGCAGCGGTCCCGAGACGTCGCGAATCACGTTGCGAAAGATAAGTGGACTTTCGACGAGGTCCCACCGGTATGGAGGCGGCCCGTCGGACCATGAGGCGGTTACGTCTATGGCTCCGCTATTGTAATTGTCAGCGTGCACGATAGTGTTGTGATCGATCGTGACACCGAAGCTCACCACTGGTGGCGCAGACTCGGGAGTCGCGGACGCGCCGAACAGAACTGCGATTCCGGAATCGCTGCAATCGGACGACCATGAATATTCGCCATCGATCAGATTATTGCGAATCTCAACCGCCGTTTGCATCGCTACGGTTCGGCCGCATTCCGGGCAGGGCGGTGCCCTGACGCTGTAAATTTGTTGCAGCACGATACCGGACGTATCCCTGAGTTGATTGCCATCGATCACGGTATCGGCCGTGTGCGCCCACTGCACGATCTGTCCACCACGAGGGCCAGAGAGATTGGATTTGCCGCAGGGTGGGCTCGCCTGATCGATTTCATTCCCGACCGTATACACCTGCCAGTACTGGTTGCCGACGCCGATCCGGGTTTGCCCCGCTCGCGGTACGATATCCCAGCGGGGCGACACCTTGAAGGTGACGGTCGTTTCGTCTTGACTGCGCGTGTAGCCTGTGATCCTGCGCGTCTGGCCTAACCCCGGTCCCTGCACGACTTGAATCCAATGATTCTGGTAGAACGTGGCGACGGGGACCTTCACGTTATCCGGTTCTTCCTGCAGCGGCGCGGAAACGGCGACCCAATCGGGCCCGGCCGCCGTGACGGTGGGCGCGCCGTTGAATGCCGAGGTGTTTCCGTTGTCATCGTAAGCGATGGCCTCGCCGTTGCCCGCCTTGTCTCCCGGACAGCTGATATGATTTTGCGCCACCAGCAGCTTCTCGTTGCTCGAGCTGATATTCCAGAAGAACACCGCTCCCCAACCCTTGGGGTCTGCAGGTTCCTGCAGTCCTTCAGTACTCGTACCATCGGCGATGTTGGAGCTGAAATCCAGGCGGTGCGAGCCTCCGAGCTGGGTCGCGACCGAGCCGCTGCCACCGGCTCGCAGATCCAGGAAACTTCCCGGCGTGAAGCGATTGAAGCGCACCACGGAGTCATCGATGCGAAAGGTGCTGAGCCCGCCGCCCGTCAAATACAACGCATTATCGTAGGCCCCAAACTCGTTACCGGTGATGAACACGCGGCGCAACGGCCGTCCGCCGTCGACAACAGCCCGCCCCACATGTCGGAACGCATTTCCGGACAGAACGATGTCATCGACAGTTGCAGCGGCGTTGCGGTCCTGACCCGCGGCTCCGTCCCCCAGAGTCCCGAGTTGAATGACGGGTCGGGTCTCATTCAACGCGCGGTATTTGTCAGCATCTGCGAACGTGATGCCAACGATGGAATTGGAGCCGGTGAGAGTGAATAGGGCACCTGGCGGACGGCTGCCGGGGGCGCCGTGCCGCACAATCACGCTGTCGCGCCCGTGGGCTGCGCGAACGTCGACCGCGTGAGGCAGAACGAATCCGGTGCCGGGCAATTTCGACACGACGATATCCCAAGTCCCCGTCGGGACTATGACGACCCCACGTCCGGCTTGCCGAGCGGCTTCGATGACCTGGGTGAAGCAACTGCTGTCGTCAATGTTGTCGTCGGGGTGACACTCGCCGAATCGTGGATCGCCCACGACAAAGTCAGGTGGACGATCCGGATCCGCGCGGACTTCGAGCTTTTGGCCGGGAACATCGGTCCAGCCCTCCTCACCGCGGCGCACACTGACAACATAAGTTCCTGGTATCAGGCGACTGGGGAGCATGGCTTCAGCGACGTAGCTTTGCAGCGGAACATTCGCAGCCGCTACAGAGGAGGTGAGGTCGTACGTACGCGGTCCCTTTAGCTCGATCGACAGCGACTGTGCGGCACCAGGCGAGAGATTGCGGCCGACAACGCGCAGTAATCTGCCCAAGTCGGGAAGTTTGGCGGTCGCGTAGACGTAAGGAGGCGTGATCCACATTGGACGCGTGTCATTGATCGAGACGGGCGCGCTCCATTCCCCTGCCGCATCCACAACCCATATTCGATAGGCTCTGCCCGCCTGCGCCTGTGCCGGCAGGCGCACGACGATTGCGTATGGCGGATCGGCAATCTGCACGATCGGTGCGGTCCCGGCTATTGAACCCGATTGCGGTGGAATGCGATCTGGGTGGTTCAGGAGGCTCCCCGCAGAATCCGCAGCTTGGTAAACAACACGGTCCGTGGCCTGAAATCCGGTACCCGGAAGTAGCAGGAGGTCGTCCGGATCGGCTCGCACAGGCGACTCGTAGCCGGGTGTCCGCAATAATATCGGCGCCGCGGCTTGAGCACGCCCGCAGTGCAGAAGGCCACCCAGAGCGACCAGGGCCGGCAGTGCCCCTGCGGCGAACGATCGCCCGTTCCATTGATTGCGCACGACGGTTACCTCGGCGGTGTGACGAGAGTCAAATCCCTACGGATGAGCCACTGCCGTACACCGCGTTGGCCTGGCCTCGTAAGCGAGACCATAGATGCAAGGCAACAGGGCGGGTAGCAGAAGGCGAAACTCCGAGATGTTGCCGCTGAGCATTCGATAGCAGACGATCCAACCCGGAAAGAGGTAGCAATTGAGCAAGAAGAAGCGTCGGCGCCAATCGGTATCGGGCACGGCACTCGCCCTGACGAGGTACGCGATGGGGAACAGTGCAGCTAGGGACAGCGAGCAGATCGTCGTCAGGGACCACATTCCGCTGCCCAGAAAGATGTACCAGGGATCGAGGATGACGCCGCCGGATGCCGACAGCGGTCCCGGAAAATAGCGCCGGACCAACAGATACTCCGCGACGAACGCCCCAGCGAACGCACCGACCCAGGCAAACCTGACGATTACTGGACGCCTGTGGCAGGTCACTGCCCAGAGGGCTGCGAATGCGACACCATGGAACGAGGATTCACGGAACAGTCCGGTCACGAGCAGGAAAATCAGTGCGCAACCGAGCTTCTCACGCAGCACGCAGTGGAGGCAGAGACTGAGGAATGCGAGGCTTGGGACATCGCACGGGTAGAACGTGTAAAGGCCGATAAAAATCGCCAGGGCGTAGGGAACAACAAATGCGCGCCACGAGTAGCCCAACGGGTCTCTCAAGACGGGCCAGGCGCCCAGGTAGGCGTAGATCGGAGTGAGCAGTCCGGCGGCAACGCGCAGCGGATGGAGCCGTACATCAGCGCTGTGAGAGAGATGATCGATGGCCCTGGCGAGCAGATACAGAATGTAGTTGCCGAGGAAGCGGCTGTGGTGGACGCTGCCGGGCGTCAGAAACGCCGCCTGATACTCGCTGAAACCCGTGAGCGCCGACTTATTACCCTGGAGCAGCGCCGTGCTCAAGTCCGGCAGGAACTTGAACAGCACGAGCTCGATGCACAACGTCAGCGCCGCGAACGCGAGCAATCTCTCCAGGCTGTTATTGCTGAGCATCGCGCCAGGGAACTCTCTTGATACGATCTGCCGAGGTCGAGTGTGCCGCACTTGAATCGCGCTGAGCTGAGCATCCTATCCTCTCTGTTGAGGCTGAGCCACTTC
>CAZDTG010000043.1:0-10892 GCA_964508005.1 uncultured Steroidobacteraceae bacterium | reverse complement strand
TGAGGCTGAGCCACTTCGCCACATCCAAAACAGCGCAGATGAGCCATGCCTGAGCCTCGTGGGGTTTTAATGAAGCTGTCACGGTCGGCGCTCATCATATTCTGTTCGGGGGGCGCCGGTGTTCGATAGGCTGAAGCGATGATTCAAATCCGCTTGTACCTGATCGCCAACGCGGTCTTTGCGATCTGCCTGCTCTCAGGGGCCATGATCGGGGGCAGCGCTGCACATTCGCTGTACCTGCTGCTGCTGTTTGCTCTGTGCAGCAGCCCGATTCTCACCATGAGGAAGTTGATCGACGAGTACGCCCTGCTCGCCCTGTACTCGCTGTTTTACTTCTTCTGGTACGGGTTCCTCGACTTCTTGCACCTGTTTTCCGGTCAGATTGACTCCGCGGGTTCGGACGGAGTCCTGGATAACGCCGACGCGGTCATTCTCGCAGGGGGCGCAACGCTTCAGGTCGCATATCGCTTCGTGTGCCGCGCACTGCGCCCGGCCGGACCGCCTCGCATCCGGGACTGGTCCGAGGCCACCTTGAACTTCATGGGTCTGACACTCTGGCTGACGAGCACGTGGCTGGTGTGGACATTCAGCGTCGACGTGATGACAGACGCCTCGGTGGAATCGGTGGCGCGTGGACTTGCGGGGCTCACCCCCTTGCAGACGGACGCATTCATGCTGGCGACCTATTTCCAGCCATTCAGCATCATGGTGCTTGCATACGCACTGTTCAGATTCAAGCGTTCGTACATGCTGCCGGTGGTGATCGGTGCAGTGTTCGTCCAGTTCGTGATCGGCTTCGTCGCCGATGCCAAGGGTCAGGCACTGAGCGGAGTGTTCATTCTTCTGATTGCGAAATTCCTGGTCGACCGCCGGATCTCCAAGACCTGGCTCCTGGTCTCGGTGGCGGTCATCGCCGTGGCCTTTCCCGTGCTACAGGCCAATCGTGCCATTCGCCACCAAAAGAATTTGAGCCACGCGGCGGCAGCCGAGAACTTGACCCAGGCATTTCAGCAGGCTCTGCGGGCTGATGAGCAGCCGCACGCGCGGGGGGAGCGCGCACAGAACGTCTTTGAGCGGGTCTCGATCAAAGACACGCTGGAGGTGATCATCACCAAGAGCGGCAGCACCGTACCGTTCAGCCACGGCGACACGCTGAGCCCGCTCCTCACCGCGTTCATTCCCCGGCTGTTGTGGCCGGACAAGCCCGGTATTCAAGTGGGGCTGCTGGTCGCCAAGGTGTTCTTTCCGGACGCAAGCTCGGATGTCAACTTGTCGCCTTCCCACCTGGGAGAGCTCTACTGGAACTTTGGCTGGCTGGGGGTCCTGTGCGGCATGCCTCTGATCGGGGCGGCCCTGGGTCTGGTTGGATCCCGGTGCAATCTCTCGCAAACCGTCACCCTGACACGTGTGCTCGTGCTGTTGGTGACAATCCAGGTGATCGTGGTCGGCTTCGAGGCTACGATTGCAACCCAGTACTCCGTATGGCTGCGCATGATGCTCGGCATCGGAGTGCTGCATTGGATGTTTGCGCACAGGCGATTGGATGTCGGCGAAATTCCGAATCGAGACACGCGTGAGCCGCAGGCTGCGGTGAGCATCCAACCGCGCTTTCCCAACCTGCTTCGCTAAAGGCATAGCAGTCGCGAGCCGGAAATCCGCGTGCCATCTGAACCGCTTCCTGACATCAGCTGATAATGGGCCAGCCCTCCCGAGCTCGACCGCACTCATCGTCGTGACCACCGACTCGCTCACACCCGGGTTACCCGCTGTCGCTATCGTTCTGGTGAACTGGAACGGGTGGCGCGATTCGGTCGAGTGTATCAATTCATTGCTCGCACAGAGGTATCCAAACTTTCACATTTTTATCGTTGACAACGATTCCCACGATCAATCCATCGAAAAGATCGGCGCGTGGTGCCGGGACCCTCGGGCGCAACCCGGGTGGCTGCATCATGAGGGCGTCGACCGCCTCACCGATCGCGCGGCGCCCGCAGCCTTTCGCGTAGAGGACCATCCGGGCACGGTGTTGCCGGCGCCGCCGTCCGGCTGTCGCGTGACTCTCATCCGCTCCGGCGGCAACCTTGGCTTTGCAGGTGGCTGCAATGTCGGAATTCGTGCTGCGGGCCTGGATGCCTTCGATTTTTTCTGGCTGCTGAATACTGACACGGTAGTGCATCGCGACGCCTTGATGGCGCTGATCGAGCGCGCCTCAGCGGATGAGCGACTCGGCATGATCGGCTCCACGATTCGCTACTACGGGACGCCGCACCTCGTCCAATCGCTGGGAGGAGCCCGCCTGGAGCTCGCGACCTTCACGTCGCATCTCATCGGCCAAGGCAGCGGACTCGAAGTGATTCCTCAGGACCCCGGGGCGGTGGAGCGCGCGATGGTTTATGTCATGGGCGCCTCGATGCTCGTATCCCGCGGGTTCGTGCGCGAAGTCGGTCTCCTGCAGGAGGACTACTTCCTCTACTATGAGGAGATCGACTGGGCCATGCGCGGGCGCAAGAGCTTCAGACTCGGTTATGCCCCCGCGAGTCATGTGTTCCACAAATCCGGGGCCAGCAGCTCGAAGGTCATGCCGTTGTTTACCGCGAATCTCTATTACCGCAACCGGCTGCGCTTCGTGAGCCGCTTTTTTCCGGAGCGGCTCGCGGCGGCCAAGCGCGGCCTGCTCGTGGATTTCGCGCGCCATACACTCAGGGGCCGCTGGGGGCACGCGCGGGTCGTCGCTGCCGCGTTGTGGGATGCGCCGCGGATTGTCAACTCCTAGCGGCTCCCCTATCCGGGCACCCCCCTTTTGAACAGCATCATTGTTACATTGTGATGACGGCCGCTTGGCGAGCGCGGCCGCATCGCGGACATCGAGTATGACACCCGTCCGCGATTGCAAATGAGAACTTCAGCTGCCATCCTGCCGCGGGGATCTTCGGGTGCGAATAATCCAAGCAGGCAGATCCAACATGTCTTCCACGAACCCGGACGTGCCGCGAACGCCGCTGTGCCATTCGCCGCCGGCAGCCCCTGACAGACGCAGCGATACGGCGTCATTGGGTCTGAAGGAACGCTTCTATCCGGAGAGCCGCTTCGGGGGTTATACCGATCTCGATGGAACCGTGGTCTTTCACACCCGCGTCAACTCGCTCGTCCATCCTGACGCGGTGGTAGTCGACATCGGCTGCGGTCGGGGACAGCACCGCGAGGACTCGGTCAGATTGCGTCGCGAGCTGAAGATCCTCAAGGGAAAATGCCGTCGCGTCATCGGGATCGATGTCGATCCCAACGCCCGCGACAATCCCTTTCTGGACGAGTTTCAACTCATTCCCGCGGACAGCATGGAGTTTCCGCTTCCCGACGCCACGGCCGATCTTTGTGTGACGGACTATGTCGTCGAGCACGTGCGCCATCCGGAAAAGTTCTTTTCCGAGTGCCGCCGCATTCTCAAGCCGGGCGGATATTTGTGCATTCGCACGACCAATCTGATGAGCTACGTCGGCCTGGCGGCCCTTCTGACCCCGAACCGCTTGCATGCGCGCGTCGTCGCCTGGGCACAGCGCGGCCGCGAGTCGCGGGACGTTTTTCCGACCCAATATCGTGCCAACACACGGGGCCGGCTCGCGCAGGCTTTGGAGCGGGCCGGATTCGAGACCAGCGTCTACACACACGATCCGGAGCCGTCGTACCTGTCGCGCTCGCGGCTGGCGTACTACCTTGGGGTTCTTCACCAGCGGCATGCCCCCCGGGCGTTCGGGCTCGTGCTGTTTGCCTTTGCCAGAAAACTCTGAGCGCGGCTGCGGATCGCCAGCGCGTAGACTTCGTGCATTCGCACCAGTCCTTTTGCGACGACGAACAGATGACTTTTCGCGCAACAGCCATGAACCCCCCCCGGTTGGCGATCGTTTCGACGCACCCGATCCAGTATTACGCTCCCATATTTCAGGCGCTTGCCCGCTCGCGAATCGTGCAGCCACGGGTATTCTTCACCTGGTCGCAGACCGCCGACGCTGCCGTCGTCGATCCGGGCTTCGGTCGTACCATCACGTGGGACATCCCTCTGCTCGAGGACTACGAGTACGAGTTCGTGCCGAACGTGGCGTCCCGGCCGGGCACGGACCATTTCTGGGGCTTGCGCAATCCGGGCCTGATCCGCGCCATCGAGACGTGGGGGGGCGATGCGGTGTTGGTCTTCGGCTGGAATACGGTGTCGCATCTGAGCGCGTTGCGGTACTTCAAGGGGAGGCTTCCCGTGTTCTTCCGCGGCGATTCCACTCTCCTCGATCGCTCGTCATGGTGGCGAACGGCGGCTCGCCGTGCGGTTCTCAGTTGGGTGTATCGGCACGTCGACGTGGCCATAGCGGTCGGCTCGAACAACCGGGACTACTTCCATTGGTGTGGGATCCTGCCGGAGCGCATCGCCTTCGCGCCACATGCGATCGATACCCGGAGGTTCTCGGATCCCGACGGTGTTCACGAGGAGCGGGCCGCGGCATGGCGGCGGGAGCTGGCCATTCCCGGCACCTCTCGCAGCATGGTTTATGCGGGAAAGCTGGTGCCGAAGAAGGATCCGCTGCTGCTTCTCGAGGCCTTTTCGCGTTGCGGAGCGCCAGGGCGTCTGGTGTTCGTGGGCGATGGTGCGCTCGAGCCCGAGCTGCGCGCCCGCGCTGCGGGTCGCACGGACGTTCACTTTCTGCCATTTCAGAACCAACAGGCCATGCCCGCCGTTTATCGGCTGGGCAATATATTCGTGCTGCCTTCGCGCGGGCCCGGGGAGACCTGGGGTCTCGCTCTGAATGAGGCGATGGCGTCGCGGCGTCCGGTGATTGCCGGCAACAAAGTCGGTGGCGCACGAGATCTGGTCACCGAGGGTGCGAATGGTTGGGTATTCGAATCCGGTAACCTGGAGCAGCTGACCGCCATAATAAAGAATGCGCTGACTTGCGACGAGGCAAGGCTGAGTGCAATGGGTAGGGCGGCCGAACGGGAAAGCGCCCACTGGACCATCGAGGCTGCCGCGCGAGGGATTGAGGAAGCGGTCGTTGCATTCGGCGCAACCCATGCGCGAGCCTCGAGATGACTGCCGCGAGCGGGCGCCGGCATGCTTGCGTAAGCATTCACTTACGCTGCACCGTTACATGAGCGTCACATAGGTTCCCGATAATGGGGCATAGCCCTGGGAGCGAAAAAACTCTACTCGTTGGGGCTTTTACGATAATCCGCTCCTGTCCGCTTTGCCTGCAGCTGCAATCTTGCCGAGTACGAGCATGGACAAACTTCCGGCCATCCCCCGGGACTTGCTGCCCCGGGGGTTTGCGGCAATCCCTATCCGGCTTGCCGCATGAATACCGCGATGCTCCTTGAGGAAGTCCTGGCAACTCCCCGGGTGCTGATTCTGCTGAGCGGGGTCTACGCCGACGGCGGTATCCAACGTTTCAACAGAACTTTCCTGGCGGCGTGCGACCGGCTCGGCGCAGCTTGCGATGTACTGTCGCTCGGTGACGATGAGCAGGCACGGCGACGCTGGACGGAGCCCAGCTCGGCAGCGATCCGCGTCTTCGGCCACGACAAGGTGCGGTTCGCGTTGGCCGTCAGTACCGCACTGCTGCGCGACCGCTATGACTTCGTCGTCATCGGCCACGTCAATCTGCTGAGCCTGGTGGCTGCGAATCTCTCGCTTCGTCCGCATCGGAAGACGCGGGTCATCTTGATCGGCCACGGCATCGACGTTTGGACCGGCATGGACACCTGGCCCCGGCGGCAAGCGATTCGCAGTGTTGACCTCATTCTGGCGGTGAGCCGCTACACCGCCGAGATGATAAGGCAGCAGATCCCCTCGCTTGGCCCGGATCGCTTTTTCGTGTTTCCCAATGCGCTGAGCGAAAGCTGGACCGAACGCTTCGCAGCGGCGGACTTGCGCGATGCACGGCTGATTCCACCGGGGACGCGCTTCCTTCTTTCGGTGGCCCGCCTCGACCCGAGCGAGCGCTACAAAGGCATCATCAACGTCATAGAGGCGGTCGCGAGCCTCGAGGACGCCTCAATTCACTATGTCGTGGCGGGCCGTGGCGAGGATCGGGCCTTCCTCGAGAGTGTCGCGGCCCGTTTTGGGCTGGCCGATCGTGTGCATTTTACGGGAGCGGTATCTGACAGCGAGCTCGTGACCCTTTACCGCGAATGCTCCGCATTCGTTCTTCCGAGCGGCAAGGAAGGGTTCGGGATCGTATTTCTGGAAGCCATGTTCTTTGGCGCGCCGGTTATCGCGGCCGCCGAAAAAGGGACTCTCGACGTCGTGCGCCATGATGAGACCGGCCTGCTCGTGCCGTACGCAGACACCGTGAGCCTGCGGGTCGCGATCGAGCGCTTGCTGGGTGATGCAACGCTCCGCGATCGGCTCCGCGCCGCCGGGCGCGCCGCCGTGCTGGATGATGGCCCGTTTACATTCCGCGCCTTTGTGAAGCGCCTCGCCCACGTTTTCAACGTGCCCGAGCGAGCATCGTAACGCTCCGCTAGATTTTCGAGCGTGTTTTCCCGGTGCCACGAATCCGCTCGACCAGCGCCGTCGTCGATTTCTCCGGCGTAAGCGGAACGAGCTCCACACGGCCGCCCAACCCCTCCACCAATTCTCGTCCCACGACGTCCGCGAGTTGGTAGTCGCCGCCTTTGACAAGTACGTGAGGGCGAACGCTCTGCAATACCTCGAGCGGCGTGTCCTCATCGAAGATGGTCACGGCGTCGACGAAGCCGAGTGCGGCAAGCACCGCCGCGCGATCTTCCTGGGGCACCAGGGGCCGTTCCGGGCCCTTCAGCCTGCGCACCGAAGCATCGCTGTTGATCGCGAGTACCAGCACGTCACCGAGCTTTGCCGCCTGGCTCAACAAGGACAGATGTCCCGCATGCAGCAGGTCGAAGCATCCGTTCGTGAACACGATCCGCTTTCCCGCCATGCGCCAGGTCGCCGCTCGGGCCACGAGGTCGTCACGTCCCAGGATCTTCCCGTCCGGTCGCGCGGCGAGAGCATCACGAATGCTGCCGGCGTCGACAGCAACGGCGCCGATCTGCCCGACCGAAACACCCGCGGCCGCGTTCGCCAGCTGCGCCGCCGCAAGCAACGGGGCGTGAGCGGCCAGAGAAAGCGTGAGAACGGATATAGCCGTGTCGCCCGCGCCGGTCACGTCGTACACGGCGCGTTGAGTCGCAGCAACCGCGGTATAGTGGCCCTGCGCGGGAACAACCAACATGCCGCGATCGCCAAGCGTCACGACCATGGCTTCCAGGCCGACGGCTTCGGCAAGGGGTCGGGCGGCAGCCGCAATTGCCGCGGCGTCGTCGGGGTCGAGCGTCTGTCCGGCCGCGGCCTCCAACTCCCGCAAATTTGGCGTGATGGTCGTGGCACCCCGGTAGCGGGTGAAGTCGCGGTGTTTGGGATCCACGACTACGGGTCCCGTACCGCGCATTCCCGTAACGCTGGTGATGGTTTCGGGCGTGAGCACGCCCTTGGCATAGTCGCTGAGAATGACGGCGTCCGGCCGCGGGCCCTCAGCGAGTTTGGAAAGCATCCGCACGCTTGCCTGCGGCGCACACGGTTTGACGTCCTCCCAATCGAGGCGCAGGAGCTGCTGGCTGTGACCCAACACCCGGAGCTTGCGGGTCGTGCAGCGCTCGCCAAGTCTGATGACGGCGCGCGTGTCGATATTCGAGGCTGCGCACAGGCGCAGGAAGTCTTCGCCGGCGTCGTCGTCGCCAATTACGCCGGCGAGACTGACCTCCGCTCCAAGCGCCGCCACCTGACGCGCGACGTTCGCCGCGCCTCCGAGGCGGTGCTCGGTGTCACGCACTCGCACCACCGGCACAGGGGCCTCCGGTGAAATTCTCTCGACGGCGCCCATGACATACTCGTCGAGCATGAGATCGCCAACGACCCAGATGCGCAAACCGGCGTAGCGATCCAGGACCGCAAGCAGCGAGCTCACCTCCGCAATCCGTGCGTCGTCGCTCATGAGGCCGACCGCTGGTGTATGAGTGTGTCGAGCGAATCCGCGATGGCGTGAATACACAGTGTGTGCACCTCCTGAATCCGGGCCGTCACGGTCGACGGGGCGCGAATGAGGAGGCCGGGATTCGCGTGCGCGGCCAGCTTACTTTCGCGCTCGCCGGTCATTGCCACGACGATGCAACCGAGACCTCGCGCGGTCTGCGCGGCCTGCAGAACGTTAGGTGAGTTGCCGCTGGTGCTGATGGCGAACAACAGATCGCCTTTCCGGGCCAGCCCTTCGAGCTGGCGTGCGAACACGCGTTCGTAGCCGTAGTCGTTGCCGATCGCGGTCAATGTGGCGGTGTCGGCGGTGAGCGCGATCGCGGGGAGCGCCGCCCGTTCGAGCAGAAAACGGCCGATGAGCTCGGCCACGAGGTGTTGCGCGTCCGCGGCGCTTCCCCCGTTGCCGCACGCGAAAACCTTGTGCCCGCCGCGCAGGCAGTTATCAACGGCAGCGACGACGCGCTCGAGAGTGGCCGGCAGCTCTTGAGCCGCCCGGGCCGTGACCTTGGCGTGCTCCGCAAAGACGTTGGCAATGGACATTATGTTAGCTCAATGGTTTCCCGGACGATCGCGCGTGCGAGCTGGGGCAGATCATCGTACGTCGGCACTTCCCTGCCCAGCAGTGGTTCCGTCTTCCGCCCCTTGCCGGTGCGCACCAAGGCGGCTCTCACTCCTGCGCGCGCCGCGGCTTCGAGATCGCGCTGGTCATCGCCGACCACGAGGCTTTCGGCGGCCGCGATGCCGGAGCGGGCAAGTGCCTCGTGAATCAAACCTGGAGCTGGTTTGCGGCAGGCGCACCGATCGTCGGGCGCGTGAGGACAAAACAGCACGGCATCCAGCGCGGCGCCATTGCGTGATGCTTCGTTTCGCATGCGTTCATGGACCGCTTCGAGCTGGGCGACGCTCATGAGGCCGCGGCCTACGCCCGACTGGTTTGTCGCGACCGACAGATACACACCTGCCCGCCGCAACATCGCAAGCGCCTCGAGCGCACCCGGCAGCCAGACAAACCCGGCCGGCTCGAGAACGTAGCCCCCGTCTTGCGCCTCGCGATTCAACACGCCGTCGCGATCGAGAATGACGTGTTTGTATTTCATCGTCATGCAGGGCATGCGTCAGCGGTATCGGTCCGGCTGCGACAGATAGCGGCCCACGTATTCACGTACCCCGTCCGCAAGCGAGGTGAATGGCCGGGTATACCCCGCCTTGCGCAGGCGTTCCATGCGGGCTTCGGTGAAATACTGGTAGTTCGGCCGGATGGCGGCGGGCATGTCGACGTACTTGAGCTCGGCGGGGCGCTGCAGCGCTGCGAATACGGCGCGCGCGAGGTCTTCGAAGCTACGCGCCTGGCCCGTGCCGAGATTGAAAAGTCCGTTGACGCCGGGATGATCGAGAAGCCACAGCACCACATCGACACAGTCGCCGACATAGACGAAATCGCGCTTCTGGCCACCGTCCGGAACATCCGGGCGGTGCGAGCGGAACAGGGTGAGCGGCTCGCCGGCGGCGGCGAGCGGATACTTCTGCGCGACGACGCTCTGCATGCCGCCCTTGTGATATTCATTCGGGCCGTAGACGTTGAAGAACTTGAGTCCGGCCCATTGGAGCGGCCGTGCGCCACCCTCTGCCAGCTCGCGCGCCACCCAACGGTCGAACAGGTGCTTGCTCCACCCATACGCGTTGAGCGGCCGCAGTTTCGCCAGCGCCTCGAGCGAGCCGTCGTCGTCGAAGCCGTGCTCGCCCGCGCCATAAGTGGCGGCGGAGGAGGCATAGAGAAAGCGCTTGCCATGGTTGGCGCACCAGTGCCATAGCTGCATGGACAGCCGGAAATTGACCTCCATGATGAGGTCGACGTCGGGCTCGGTCGTCGATGAGATCGCGCCCATGTGCACGATCGCCTCGAGTGTCGCCGAGTGCGCATCGAGCCATTGCGCGAGCGCTTCGGGAGCGACGACGTCGCAGAGCTCGAGCTTGGACAGATTGCGCCACTTCTCGCCGTGGCGGAAGCGGTCGCAGACCGCCACCAGCACGCCTTGCTCGGCCAGTGCCGCCGTGATGTTCGAGCCGATAAACCCGGCGCCGCCCGTCACCAGAATCATGCCCGGAGCTCGTGCGCGCGAACGCCGCTGGGGAGTGTTGCTGGGGTCATGGGTGGGCGATCGCGGATTTCAGGATATTTCGCTTATGTGACGGTGCGCCATTTTACGCCTTGTTGCAAAAGCGTCATACAGCTTAGCTAGATTGTACCCACCGGGGAAATGTAACCGAATATGGTGCTTTGGCGCGCCGCTGGCGTCGTCGGCCCGCTGCGCCTCCGAGCCTAAGAGTCAGACTGCTAAGCGAGTACTTGCGTGTGCGGGATTGTCGGGGTTTTTGACAGCGGCGGCCTCTTGCCTCCGCCGGAGCGCTTTGCGGCCAGTATGGACCGGCTGCAGCGCCGCGGACCGGACGACGCCGGCATCTGGTCCGACAGCCTCGTGCGGCTCGGCCACCGCCGGCTCGCGATCGTGGATCTCTCACCCACCGGCCATCAGCCCATGGTTTCCCCGGACGGCCGTTTCGTCATCGTATTCAACGGGGAAATCTACAATCATGCCGAGCTGCGGCCGCAGTTGCAGCCGGTGGGCGGCTGGCGGGGCACCTCGGACACGGAGACCCTGCTGGAGGCCTACCGCCGCTGGGGGTCCGCTTGCCTCAGCCGGCTGAACGGCATGTTTGCATTCGCGATCTGGGACAACACCGAGCGCCGTCTGTTCGTGGCACGCGACCGCATGGGGGTGAAGCCTCTTTACTACGGCTGGCAGAATGGCCGGTTCGTGTTTGCCTCGCGTCCGAGTGCCATGACGGGGCTGCTCGGCGC
>CAZDTG010000042.1:0-31030 GCA_964508005.1 uncultured Steroidobacteraceae bacterium | reverse complement strand
TCGAAGGAGCTGCAGGATGCGGCGAAGTCCTCGGGCAAGAACGTCGCCCTGCTGATCCAGCGCGACGACGCGCAGATCTTCGTGCCACTGCGGATACAGTAAGCTTCGGTAGATGGAAGAGATTTACGACGCTGCGGCCGTCGAGCGCGCCGCTCAGGAGTATTGGAACGAGCACCGCGTGTTCGAGGTGAGCGAGGACGGCTCGCGCCCGAAATATTATTGCCTTTCGATGTTCCCCTATCCGTCCGGGCGCCTTCATATGGGCCACGTGCGGAACTACACCATCGGCGATGTGATCGCGCGCTTCATGCGCATGCAGGGATATAACGTCCTGCAGCCGATGGGGTGGGACGCGTTCGGTCTTCCCGCGGAGAACGCGGCGATGAACAACGGAGTGCCGCCGGCCCGGTGGACGCGCCAGAACATTGCCTACATGCGCAATCAGCTCAAGTCGCTGGGTTTCGCGATCGATTGGAAGCGCGAGCTGGCCACGTGTGATCCGACCTATTACCGCTGGAATCAGTGGCTGTTCCTGCGGATGCTCGAGAAGGGGATCGCCTACCGCAAGACCGGTGTCGTGAACTGGGACCCCGTCGACAAGACAGTGCTCGCCAACGAGCAGGTGATCGAGGGCCGCGGCTGGCGCACGGGCGCGCTGGTGGAGAAGCGCGAGATCCCGATGTACTACCTCAACATCACGCGCTATGCCGACGAGTTGCTCGGCGCGCTGCAAGAGCTGCCGGGCTGGCCGGAGCGCGTGAAGCTCATGCAGGCGAACTGGATCGGGCGCAGCGAAGGCTGTGAGATCTCGTTCCCGTATGCGCCCGATACCCGCAAGGTGATGTCGGCCGAGGGGGCGCTGAAGGTCTTCACGACGCGCGCCGACACCCTGTTCGGTGTCACGTTCATGGCGATTGCGGCCGAGCATCCCATAGCGCTGCAGGCGGCGAAATCCGATCCGGCGCTGGCGGCTTTCATCGCAGCGTGCCGGCGCGGCAGCGTGATGGAAGCCGACGTCGCCACGCAGGAAAAAAAGGGGCTGCGCACGGGACTGCACGTGTTGCATCCGATCACGGGCGAGCCGATCGATGTGTGGGTCGCGAACTACGTCCTCATGGGGTACGGCGAGGGCGCCGTGATGGGCGTGCCCGGCCACGACGAGCGTGACTTCGAGTTCGCCCTGAAGAACGGGCTGCCGATCGTCACGGTCGTGCGCTCCGCGAGCGGCGTCTTCGACGAAGTGCGTGAGCCGTGGATTGCGGCTTACGGCGAGTACGGCATCAGCGTGAACTCGGGAGAATTCTCGGGTCTCGACTTCCAGGCGGCGGTGGATGCCATCGCGGCTGCGCTCGAAAAGAGGGGGCTCGGCAGCAAGCGCGTGCACTACCGCCTGCGTGATTGGGGTGTCTCGCGGCAGCGCTACTGGGGCTGTCCGATCCCCATCATTCACTGCGCCGTCTGCGGCGAAGTGCCCGTCCCGGATGACAGGTTGCCGGTCAAGTTGCCCGAAGACCTCGTCCCTGATGGCAGCGGCAATCCGCTGGCGAAGTCGGCGTCATTCCTCGAGTGCCGGTGTCCGAAGTGCGGAGGCCCGGCGCAGCGCGAAACCGACACGATGGACACGTTCGTCGATTCGTCGTGGTACTTCGTTCGCTACGCCTGCCCGGATCAGGCGAACGCGATGGTGGATGCGCGCGTGGATTACTGGCTGCCGGCCGATCAGTACATCGGCGGCATCGAGCATGCGATCCTCCATCTGTTGTATTCGCGATTCTGGGTCAAGGTCATGCGCGACCTCGGGCTCGTGAAGTTCGACGAGCCTTTCAGCAACCTGCTGACGCAGGGCATGGTGCTGAACGACATCTATTCGTATCAGCGCGCCGACGGGAGGACGCTTTACTTCAATCCCGCCGAGGTGGATACGCGGCGTGACGCCGACGGTAACGGGATCCACGAGGTCACGAAGGACGGGGAGACCATCCGGGTCGTGCACGAAGGGCTCGGCAAGATGTCGAAGTCGGAGAACAACGGCGTCGATCCCGAGAGTCTCGTGGCGCGGTTCGGGGCGGACACCGCGCGCCTGTTCATCATGTTCGCGTCGCCGCCCGAGCAGACACTCGAATGGTCCGATGCGGGGGTGCAGGGGGCGTACCGGTTCATCCGGCGGCTCTGGGCTGCGGTGTATGACCACGTGTCCAGGGGATTGCCGGGAAAACTCGACACGCGGGCGCCGCTGACTGCCGCGGAGCGGGATCTGCGCCGCGCCGCGCATCAGGCTCTGGCGAAGGCGAGCGACGATATCGGGCGGCGCCGGCACTTCAACACCGCGATTGCCGCGATCATGGAGCTGTTGAACGCGGTTGGACGCTTCGACGACTCCGCGCCGCAGGGGCGGGCAGTGCGGCATGAGGCGCTCGGGATCGCCGTGCTCGTGTTGGCGCCGATCATTCCCCATGTCTGTCATGCGCTGTGGAGGGAGCTGGGGCATCAGACGGTGGTGGTCGATGAGCGCTGGCCGGAGGTTGACAAGGCGGCCCTGGTGCAGGACGTCATCGAGATCGTGGTGCAGGTGAATGGCAAGCTGCGCGGGCGGGTCAGTGTTCCGGTGAGCGCGGAGGAAGCGGTCGTGCGGGAGGCGGCGCTCGCGGATGAGCATGTCAGGAAGTTCGTGGACGGGAAGCCGGTGCGCAAGGTGATCGTGGTGCCGGGGAAGCTGGTCAACGTGGTCGTATGATCATCGGGAGCGTCGCGAGGATCGGGGTCGTTCGCGGTGCACTTGCGGGTGTCGCCCTGGTGGGGATGTTGGCGGCGGGGGGTTGCGGGTTTCACTTGCAGGGGCGGACGCCGTTGCCGGATGTGGTCAAAACGCCTTACCTGCAGACTGTGGATCGGCAGAGCGAGTTCGTGGTGAGCTTGCAGAGGGCGATGATCAGCTCGGGGGCGCATCCGGTCGAGCAGAAGGACAGGGCGTCGGTTGTCGTGAATATACTCAAGGATGAGGTGGTGCGGCGGACGTTGTCCGTGTCGGCGCAGAATCAGCCGGATGAGTATGAGCTCACTTACACGGTGAGGTTTTCGGTGGCGGCGGGGGATAAGGAGTTGCTGCCGCCTACGGATATTTCGAACGTGCGGAGTTTTGCGTTTGCGGAGCAGTTGCTGCTGGCGAAGAACAGGGAGGAGATGATCCTGCGGCAGGACATGGCGCATGATCTCGCTGACATGGTGATGCGGCGGTTGGCGCGGCTCTAGCCGTGTTCGTGCGCTATGTTGGTTTTGACGTCGATTGACCGGGTTGCGGTTGCTGTCCTGTTACGGCGGTATGGGATGGAGCTTGCGCTCGTCGCGCCACAGGAGGTCATTCCGGGCTCTTACTGGGGAGAGAGTGAGGCGGGGCTTCGGGGGGACCGGATTTATGCGCGGTTGGATACGCCGGTGCATTCGGTTTTGCATGAGGCGTGTCATTACATCTGCATGGCGCCGGAGCGGCGGGCGGGGTTGGATCGGGATGCGGGTGGGGATGATCTCGAGGAGTCGGCGGTGTGCTATTTGCAGGTGGTGCTGGCGGATGAGTTGCCGGGGGTGGGGCGCGCGCGGTTGTGGGCGGATATGGATGCGTGGGGGTATAGCTTCAGGTTGGGGAGCGCGCGGGCGTGGTTCGAGGGGGACGCGGGAGATGCGCGCGAGTGGTTGCGCCAGCATGGGGTGATCGATGCGGGCGATCGGCCGACGGGGCTGGCGCGGGGTTGAGTCCGCGGCGCGTGCTGACGGCCTGCAGGTCAGCGGGATCGGGCGAAGCGGTCCGTGGCGGTGATTAGCTCGTGGATGTTGCCGGCCTCGAAGGCTGAGTGGCCGGCGTCGGGGGTGATGCGCAGGTCGGCTTCGGGCCAGGCGCGATGCAGGTCCCACGCGCTCTTCATCGGGCAGATCACGTCGTAGCGGCCTTGCACGATGACGGCGGGAATGTGGCGGATGCGGCCGACTTCCTCGATGAGTTGGTTGTCGGAGCGCAGGAATCCCTTGTTCACGAAGTAATGACACTCGATGCGCGCGAATGCCGCGGCGTAGGTGTCCTCCTGGAATTTGGCGACGTAGCCGGGATTCAAGCGCAGGAAACTCGTCGCGCCTTCCCAGATGGACCAGGCGCGCGCGGCCTTTCCCAACACCTGCGGGTCCTCGCCGGTGAGTTGCCGGTAGTAGGCGCCGATCATGTCGGAACGCTCGGCCTCGGGGATCGGCTCGACGTAACGTTCCCAGAGGTCCGGATAGAGCGCCGCCGCGCCGCCGGGGTTCTGATAGAACCACTCGATCTCCCAGCGCCGCAGCAGGAAGATCCCGCGCAGGACGAGCTCGGTCACACGCTGCGGATGCGTTTCTGCGTACGCGAGCGCCAGTGTGGAGCCCCACGAGCCGCCGAACACGAGCCACCGCTCGATACCTAGATGCTCCCGCAGCCGCTCGATGTCGGAGACGAGATGCCACGTCGTGTTATCTACGAGGCTGGCATGAGGCCGGCTCTTGCCGCAGCCGCGCTGGTCGAACAGCACGATGCGGTAGCGCTTCGGATCGAAGAAGGACCGCATCTTCGCGTCCGTGCCGCCCCCGGGGCCGCCATGAAAAAACACAGCGGGCTTGCCCTGCGGATTGCCGCTTTCCTCGAAGTAAAGGGAGTGGACTTCGGACACACGTAAATAGCCCGTGCGGTATGGGTTTACGGGCGGATAGAGCGTGCGCGTCCGCGAGGACGGGCGGGTGGTGGAGGTGGGGGATTTACGATTCGCGCGCGCGGGGGCGGCGGCGAGCTGGCGCTTCCGAGTGGCCGACTTGGACTTCGCGGAGCGCAGGACGGGACGTTTGGCTGCCATCCCGCAATCGTACGCGAGGGAGAAGCGCGCCGCGACTGCCCGCGGCGCGCCATACGGAGCTCCTGCTCGTCGCCGGAGTACGATGCTAGAACGGTATCGACACACCCGCGAAATAGCCGCGTCGCGGGCCGTACTGCGGCGCGCCGACACCGACACCCGTTCCATTGCGGATCTGGTACTTCTGGTCGAACAGGTTGAGGACGTCGAACCGCACCATCAACGCGTCCTTGCCGTGGTCCACACCGGGAATGTGGAACGCGTGGCTCACGCCGACATTGACCTGCTCGTAGTACGGCAGGTGCGCGCCGTTCGGAATGACCGAGCCGTCGGGCAGGACCAGACTGGCCCGCAAGCCCGATCCCATCAGCAGGTCCGCGCTGAACCGGGTATCGGACACGACATAGGACACACCGCCCGAGGCCGTCAACTGCTCCTCGTGGTCGAGGTGGATGTAGTGAGTGGCGATGTAGTTGAGGTCATCCGTCGAGAAGTTGAACTGTGAGCTGACGATGTCCTTGCCGATGTCCCGGGTCGAGGCCAGGTTGCCGTAAGCGGAGAACGAGCTCTGGGTGTAATTGATGGTGAGCTCGGCACCGTATTGCTGTCCGTGCCTGTAGTTGAACGGGGTCAGAATGATCGGCGCGCCAAACTGCCCCTCGTCGATGAGGTTCACCGCCTGCTTGTAGTACGTATCGACGCCGACGGTGAGCCCCTCCACTATCTTCTGCTGTGCACCGATGTCGTAATAGTTCGCCCGCTCCGCGAAGGGCGCGGTGGTTTGCGGTTGCAGCGGGGCGTTGGTCGTATTCTGGAACAGGGCGATATCCTTCGTGCCCACCAGCTCGAACGGTGGCGGCGAGAAGTAGCGCGAATACCCGGCGTGCACGGTCGTGCCATCGAGCGGCTTCCACACGAAATTCACGCGCGGGCTCGTCTGGCTGCCGCTGGAATAAGCGGAATAGCGATCGAAACGCACGCCGTAGTTCACCGTCACCGTCGACAGCAGCTTCCACTCGTCCTGCAGGTACACGCTCTCGATCATCTGCGTCTGCTCGCTGTTGTCGATGATCGCGTACGGTATGTCGTTGAGCGGCACCCCGTTGGCATCGGTTTGCAGGACCTGCGAGTTCGTCCTGCTGGTCGCCCGGTCGCGCTGGACGTAGACCCCGGCACGGACGGTGTGGTCCTCGGTCAGCTGGTACGAGCTGTCGTTCTGCACAGCGTAGGCCGTATCGCGCTTGAATGCGTATTGCGCGACTCCGTTGTAAAGGAGGTCACCCAGCGGATCGGGTGTGAACGTGAGGCTCGAGTAGCGCGCGGTGAAGGAAGTCTGGGTGTCGAATTTCCCTTCCGAATGCTGCCAGCTCACGATTCCGTAATGGGTGATCTCGGTCTGGTTCTCGTTGAGATTCTGGCTGGGGAAGTCCGTCTGTCCGTTCACCGTGAGCCCGAGCGAGGGCTGCTGCCCGTACAGGTTCGGGATCTGGAACTTGCCGTGCGAGGTGCCCAGGACCCAGCTCAGGCGGTCGCTCTCGCTGAAGAGGTACTCGAAGTAGCCGAAGCCGTGATACTGCGTCGTGTGGTCGTGGATGGGGTTCGATCTGCCGTCGGGCGACTCGATGCCGAGGTCGTTGCGCAGGAAGTCGCCCGTCACGAAGTAATTGAAGTTCCCCAGCGCGCCGCCATGGAAGAAGCTCGGCTCGACCTCACCGTGACTGCCGCCGTACATCGATATCGAGCCGTGCTGATCGAAGATGCCGCTCTTGGTGGTGACGTCGATGATGCCGGCGGTCCGCAAACCGTATTCCGCGGGCAACGCTCCGGTGATCAGCGACACCGACTGGATGAGATGCGCATCGAACGCCTGGCTGAACACGCTGATGCCTTCGGGAAGGATGACTCCGTTCAGGCGGTACTGCAGGCCGTTGTGCTCGCCGCGGACATGCAACTGTCCGAACGAGTCCTGCACCACGCCGGGCGCCTGCAAAATGACCTGGTTGAACAGGGTGTTGTCGCCGCCGGGAGTTGCGGCGATAGCCGCCTCGTCGATGGTATAGGTCGAGGCGCCTGTCTGAGTCTCGATGGCCGCGCGTGCCTCGTTGAGGCGCTTCGCGGTGACGATGACGCTCGACATGTCGGAGGACGAATCACTCGCGGTGGGCGCATCGGGCCCGGACTCATTCGAAGCAGCATCAGCCGGTGCCGCGTCCGCGGATGCCGCGGCGCCGCCCTCCGCGGCTTGGGTCACGGCAGGGTAGGCGGAGACTAGGGCAATTGTCGCAACAACTACCGTACCGGTGTTGTTCCTGGATCGAAACATGAAATCACTCCTGAAGCCTTGCGAACGCGTTCCCTGGAAGTGGCCACACGAAGCCGGAACGATGTTCGAAGTGAACTCGCGAACTCACAGCCACGGCGGCCTGCCTCGCCTCGAAGCCACGCGAGAAGGGCCTATCGGGCGATGCCAGATGGCTTAGTCAGAGGAGGAAATCAGGAGGACCGCGGGGCAGGTGCGTGCCGGCACGGCGGCGCGCAGAGCGGACGGTTTCGGGGCGCTCGAGCGGTGCGCGCACGAGGAGCACGGGCTTGCCGACGACGCTCGCGTGCGCCGGGGAGCCGGCGGTGCCGCTGAAGTGCACACACAGATCGCAATGTCCATTATCGTGCCCACGCTCGGCGAGGCCGTGCGCCGAATAGGCGACCAGCGCTACGATCAGCGTGAGGGCCGCGATGAACGCGACCAGACGATTGCGGCGCAGACGCGTGCTCAAGAGGATGGAGCCACCAGTCGATTGACAAACAAGCGTAGCCTGTGAGCGGCCGCCGGGCAACAAGCGCATGCGAATATGCGTGGCCGCCGGGCAACGAGCGCCATGCGGATCGCTGCAGGCGATGGCCTATAATGGGTGCGGATAAAAGGTCTGTAATGAAACACCGCCGCGCCGCATCGTCCGCGCCGGTCTCCGGTTCGCACTACTGCGGTTACATACTCCCGTGAAGCTCACTCCCGACTCTCTGGCGACTCACCTCGAGCAGCGGCTGCTGCCGGCCTATCTCATTTCCGGCGACGAGCCGCTGTTGACCGGCGAGGCCGCCGACGCGGTGCGTGCCCGCGCGCGGGCAGCGGGGTTTACCGAACGCGAGGCTCACTTCCTCGAGCGCGGCTCCGACTGGGACGACGTACGGGCGTCGGCGGGCAACATGTCGCTGTTCGGCTCGCGACGCCTGCTCGAGATCCGCCTGCCGAGCGGCAAGCCGGGTGTGGCAGGCAACAAGGCGCTGGTAGCGCTGCTCGAGCGCGACGACCCCGACACGCTGTTGCTGATGCTCGCGCCACGTCTTGATCGCGACGCGCAGAACGCGGACTGGGTACGGGCCGTCGAGGCACGCGGCGCCTGGGTGCAGGTCTGGCCGATCGACTTCGATCGGCTCGCCGGGTGGCTGCGGGGCCGCTGCCGGCGTCTGCGGCTCGACGCTACGGACGAGGCGTTGGACTTGTTGGCGGAGCGCACCGAGGGCAATCTGCTCGCCGCCCATCAGGAGCTCGAGAAACTGACGTTGCTCGCGCGCGATGGACGAGTTACCGCCGACACGATTCTGGCGAGCGTCACCGACAGCGCGCGCTTCGATGTATTCCAACTCGGAGAGGCCGTTCTCGCGGGCGATGCCGCGCGCGCCTTGCGCATGATCGCCGGCCTGCGCGGCGAAGGGACCGAGCCAACACTGGTGCTGTGGGCGCTGACCAAGGCGATGCGCGATCTCTGGAACGGCATGGCGAACCCCGGCGGACCGAAGCCCCGAGCGTGGCAGCGGCAGTCGGCAGCGCTCGACAAAGGGCTGCGGCGTGCGGGACGGCTCTCGTTCGCATCGCTCACGGTGCGGGCGGGCCGCGCCGACCGCATGGTGAAAGGCCGGCTCGCGGGCGACCCGTGGGACGAGATCGCGCTCCTGGCGGCGGACATCTGCGGTCGATCACCGCTTCCAACCCCGCAAAGCGTGGTCAAATAGGCGCGAGCGCGACTTAGACGCGCCTCCCGGCAGCTCCAGCTACACAGGCAGCGGCGATGCAACCCATTGGCGTATTTGGCGGCGAGTTCGATCCGATTCACAACGGGCATCTGCGCACGGCTTTCGAGCTGTGGCAGGAACTGCATCTGACCGAAGTGCGCATTTTGCCGACGGGGAACCCGCCGCATCGCGAGCCGCCTTATGCGAGCGCCGAGCTGCGTTTGCAGATGGTGCGAGCGGCCATCGCGGACCAGCCCGCGTTCGTCGTCGACGACCGTGAGATCCGCCGCAGCGGTGTGTCCTATTCGGTCGATACGCTGACGGAGCTGCGGGCCGAATTCCCGAACCGCTCACTGTGCCTGCTGCTGGGCATGGACGCTTTCCTGGGCCTGCCGAACTGGCACCGTTGGCGCGAGATACTGGACCTTGCGCACGTCGTCGTCGCCACCCGCCCTGGCTGGAGGGCTCCGACAATGGGCCCGCTGGGGGCGGTCATGGTGGACCGTGGCACGGGCACCATCCGGGAGCTGCACGACAAGCCCGCCGGCCGCATCTATATCCACGCCAACACCCAGCTCGAGATTTCCTCGACCGAGCTGCGCCAGCTCATCATCGCCGGCCGGGATCCCCGTTATCTCGTTCCCGATGCAGTCCGGCAGATCATCCGGGAGACGAGGTGCTATGCTCCTCGCCAGCGCTAGGAAGCCTCGTTGCACTCAATCGCGAACCTCTTCAACTCATGCAGTCCGGCCAGGAGAACCCACTTAAGCACATGACCACCCGTACACGCCCGCGCCGCTCCCCGGAGCGCGTCTCGCCGTTGCAGCAAACCGTTACGGCCGCGCTTGACGACATGAAAGCAGTCAACGTCAAGGTGCTCGATGTACGAGGGCTGACCGACATTGCGGACACGATGGTCATCGCGTCCGGCAACTCCGACCGCCACGTCCGCTCGATCGCGGACAATGTGGCCCGGAAAGCCAAGGAGGCCGGATTCCGCCCGCTCGGCACCGAAGGCGCGCGCGATGGCGAATGGGTGCTGGTCGACCTCACGGATATCCTCGTTCACGTGATGCTGCCGCGGGTGCGCGAGTTCTACGGACTCGAGCGGCTGTGGGATGCGGGAGAGGCCCCGGTTTCCGACGCCAAGCCGGCACCGAAGGCCGTTCCCGATACGCCGGAGGGTCCGAAGGCGGTCAAGGCCAAGACACGCAGCGGGCCGTCGCCCGGCCGCCGCCCCACGGCTCGCCGCCAACGTCCCGCAACCTGATCCACTTCAGGTGCGCAAGTGCGCGTGCGCGTGATCGCTGTCGGCTCGCGCATGCCGAAGTGGGTGCGCGAGGCTTACGAAGATTACATAACGCGCCTCGGCTCAGCGCTGAAAATCTCGCTCGTTGAAATAGAGCCCGGCGCGCGCAGCGCGGGACGGCCGCCACAGAAGGCCATTGAGAGCGAGGCCCAGAAGCTTCTCGCCGCTGTCCGCAAGGACGAGTACGTCGTGGCGCTGGACGAGCGGGGCACCGAGATGACGACGCGCGAGCTCGCTGCCTGGCTGAAAAGTCGCATGCAGGAGGGCCGCGATCTTGCCTTCCTCATCGGCGGACCCGACGGCTTCGCGCCGGAGGTGCTCGGCCGCAGCGACCTGAGATGGTCGCTGTCGCGGCTGACGTTTCCGCACGCGCTGGTGCGGGTCGTGCTGGCCGAACAGCTGTATCGGGGGCATAGCGTGCTGGTCAATCATCCGTATCACCGCGACTGAGGCGCCCGATGTATTCCCGGCCACCTGTTGTGTGTCTCGCTTCCGTGTCGCCGCGGCGGCGCGAGCTGCTGGCGCAGATCGGCGTGCCTCACATCGCGGCCGGTGCCGATATCGACGAGACGGTCCGTGCAGCCGAGGCGCCCCGCGACTACGTCATGCGAATGGCCCGGCGGAAAGCGCTCACTCTTCGCGAAAGGGGCGAGGCGCTCCCCGTGTTGGCGGCCGACACCACTGTCGTCCTGGACGATGTCATCTACGGCAAGCCGCACGACCGCGATGACGGCATCGCAATGCTGCAACGGCTCTCGGGCCGAACGCATGAGGTGCTGACCGCCGTGGCGCTCGCCGATTCGCACGGTGTAGCGTTGCGTCTGAGCGTGAGCTCGGTGCGTTTTCGCGCGCTCACTCTAGAGGAATGCTGCGCGTATTGGGAGACTGGCGAGCCCCGCGACAAGGCGGGCGGTTACGCGGTGCAGGGTGCCGCGGCAGTGTTCATCGAGTCGTTGAGCGGCAGTTATTCCGGCGTGATGGGCTTGCCCTTGTTCGAAACCGCCGAGCTGTTGTGCGCGGCCGGTGTACCTTATTGGGAGAAGAAGCAAGAACGGACAGGTTGAGTGTTGCGACATCCGCAATCGGGCTCGGAGCACATTATTTGAGCATTGAGATTCTGGTCAACGTCGCGCCGCGCGAGACGCGCGCCGCGGTTGTCGAGAACGGCGTCCTGCAGGAGATTTATATCGAGCGCACGAGCCGGCGCGGGCTCGTGAGCAATCTCTACAAAGGGCGCGTCTCGAGGGTCCTGCCCGGAATGCAGGCCGCGTTCGTGGATATCGGACTCGAGCGCACGGCATTTCTCCATGCGGCGGACATCGCCACGGGCCAGACCGATGACACGGTCGTGGGTATGTCGTCGATGAGCCTGTCCCAGGTCGAGGACATCCGGCGGCTCGTCAACCAGGGTGACGACATTCTCGTGCAGGTGATCAAGGACCCGATCGGCACAAAAGGTGCCCGCCTCACCACGTTCGTTGCGCTGCCCTCCCGTTATCTCGTCTACATGCCGCGGGGCGAGGGCATCGGGGTGTCCACGCGCATCGACGACGAGGCGGAGCGTCAGAGATTGAAGAGCGCGGTTCTCAGTCTGCTCGGCCCGGGAGCGACCGGCGGCTACATCCTGCGCACGGCAGCGCAGGGCGTGTCGGTCGAGAGCCTGCAGGAGGACATGGCCTACCTCGATAAGCTCTGGCATCACGTTCGCGTGCGCGCGACGCAGACGGAGCCGGGAACGATCGTTCACGCGGACCTCCCGCTCGCGTTGCGTGTCCTGCGCGACGAGCTCGCTCGCGGGGTGAGTCGCGTGCTCGTCGATTCCGCGCGGGACCATGCCGACATGGTCGCTTTCGCCACCGCTTTCATGCCCGATGCGGCGACGCGCATCGAGCTCTACGCCGGACCACGTCCGATCTTCGATCTCCACGGTATCGAGGAGGAGATCGCCAAGGCCCTCGATCGCAAGGTGACGTTGAAATCCGGGGGCCATCTGGTCATCGATCAGACCGAATCGATGACCACCATCGATGTGAACACCGGCGCCTATGTCGGACACCGCAATCTCGAGGAGACCATTTTCCGCACCAACCTGGAGGCGGCGGTGGCTATCGCAAGGCAGCTGCGGCTGCGCAATCTCGGCGGCATCATCATCATCGACTTCATCGATATGCACGACGAGTCGCATCGCCGGCAGGTGCTCGCCGCACTCGAGCGTTCCCTCGCGGGTGACCGGGCGCAGACTCACATCGTGAGCCTCTCCCCGCTCGGACTCGTCGAGATGACGCGCAAGCGCACCCGCGAGAGTCTGGAACATCTGCTGTGCGCACCCTGTCCAACGTGCGAGGGACGCGGTTTCGTCAAAACTCCGGAAACGGTATGCAACGAGATCTTTCGCGAGATAGTGCGACAAAGCCGGCAGTTCGCCAGCCGCGAGCTGCTGATACTGGCGCATCAGGACGTCGTGGACCGGCTGCTCGATGAGGAGTCCGCCACACTCGCCGAGCTCGAGGCACAGGTCGGGCGTCCCATTCGTCTGCAAGTCGAGGCTCTGTATGGCGTCGATCAATACGACGTCGTGCTCGTTTGAGATCAACTGATGGCCGCCAGGGTCGAGACCGAGCCCGCGCCGCGGCACGCGGCGCCCCACGTCCCGCCGTTGCGCGGGATCCGTGCGGCTGCGCTCGTTGTGGCCGCCGCCGTGATTTTCCTCGGCAGCCTTTTGCTCGCGTATGAGCTGGCGATCGCCCGGGTGCCTCAACATCGTGCCGCGCTCGAGCGTCTCGTTCGCGCGCAGACAGGTCTCGATATTCGCTTCGACGAGCTCGGGCTGCGGTGGGGCTGGTACGGTCCGGAGGCGGTGTTCCGCCGCGTGGAGCTGGGCGAGCCGGGGCGCTCGACGGTGCTGTTGCGGGCGCCGGAGCTCGTCGTCGGTTTCGATATGTGGCAGACGTTGCGCAGCGGGCAGCTCGAGGCTGGCCGGATCACGTTGATGGGCGCTGACATCGATTTCGGGCGTGCCACATCGGGGGTCGCGGGTACTGAGCGCACGGCTGGCGGATCCCGCACAGTGGGTGGCTCAGGCGCCCGCGCGGCCGCGGCGGCCGGCGCCGTCCGAATCCTCGAAGGCTGGCAGGGTGGCCGGGTCGACCTCGAGGGCGGCACCCTGCGCCTGCCCGATCCGGCCGGCTCGGCGAACCCGCTGACCCTGCGGATCCGGCGCGCGTCGCTGCGCCGTGCCACGTCCGAGTGGAGCGGTTACGGTCTGGTGTTCCTTCCTGAGCGGCTGGGGCGCACAGCGCGGATCGTGACGCGTCTGGATGGCGACCTGGCGCGGCCGCAGGGACTGAGCGGAACGGTACGCTTCGAAGGCCGTCGTCTTGCGTTCTCCGGCTGGCGTGAGCTGTTTGCAAAAATGCCGGATGCAGCGGCTTATTTGCCGCGCGCGGGCGCGGGAGACGTCGCGCTGGATCTGGACTTTGCGAGCGGCCGTATTCTCAAAGCAAGCGGCAAGGTGAGTGCGGGAGGCGTCGAGCTCAGCGCCCCCGGGGAGCCCGCGCGCACGCTGGTGAGTCTCGATCACGTGCGCGGGGAGTGGCGGCTGGCGCGGCGGGACGCCGGTTGGCGCCTGCAGGTCGAGTCTTTGCAGCTGGGCGAGCCTGGGGATCAGGCGCTGCCGGCCAGTCTCAACCTGGATGCCGCGCCCTCGGGGAGCTGGATCCGCGGCACCCTCGAGCAGGCGCCCCTGCAGTCGGTCGTCGCGATGGCGCGGTGGTTCGCGCCGCAGTTGGACCTCTCGAGCGTCGAGCTCGGGGGAACGGTTCGCCGGGTCACCTTCGACTGGGATGTGGCGCGTCCAGCCGGCGAGCGGCTGCGTACCTTCGCGCGCCTCGTCGATGTGGCTATTGCGCCGCCGTCGCACGGCTTCATGCTGACAGGGCTCGCGGGACGCGTGTCCGGCGGTGAGACGGATCTCATGACCGAGCTGGGAACGCGCGCGGCGCAACTCCAGCTCGAGCAGGCTCCGCAGCATGCTCTGGAAGATGTGCGTGTCGATGCGCGCCTGCGGATCACCCGCGCCGCCAACACCTGGCGGATCACGACCGAGCGGCTCGAGTTGCAACATCAGGGGACGCATCTGAAAGTCGAGGGATCGCTCGCGGGCGAGGACTCGGGCGGCGTGCCGAAAATCAACGCGCACGCCGAGTTGAGCGGCGCGGATGTCCCGCTGCTCGAGAAGCTCGCCGGGGCGAGCATGGCCCAGGCGTTCGGTGCGACTTTTTCGCGGCTCGTTGCCGGCCGTATCGAGCGCGCACAGATCGAGTTGCGCGGCCCGCTCGATCAGACGTTGGCGGCGACGGGCTGCAGCGGCGCCCTGCTGCTGCGTGAGGCGGTCCTGTCGGGCGGCGATCTGTGGCCCGATGCGCGGGAGGTCGATGCCCGTATCGACTGGCGCGGTCCGCGACTGCACGCCTCGATCGAGAAAGGTCACGCCGGATCGTTCGTGCTCACGGCGACCAAGGCGGATTGGGATGCGCGCGGCGAACACGCAGCGCATATAACAGGACACGCGACGGGCCCGCTCGAGGAGGCCGTCGCATGGATGCGCTCACATCCGAAGCTGCAGGAATATGCGCCGCGCGTGCAGAACATCGCCGTACGCGGCGCCGCATCGCTGGATTTCAACCTGACGCTGCCCGCCGGCGCTGGGTCCTCGGACGCCCAGGCTCATGTCACGGCAGTGTTGGAAGGCGCGCGACTGCAGGCCGTGGATGGAATACCGCCGATCGACTCCGTGCGCGGCACTCTCGTGTTCGACGCTGGATATTTGCGGCGTTCCACGCTGACGGGAACCTGGCTCGGCGGTCCGGTCACTTTGAACGTCGGCGAGCGTCGCGAGCACGGATCGCTCGTGCTCGGGATCCAGGGGCGCGGAGTGCTCGATGCGCGGCAGCTCGCTTTGGCGGCTACGGCGGGCACCGTCATCGACGAGACGATGGCGCCCATCGGTCGCTCGGAATGGAGCGGTGAGCTCGACTATCTCGCCGGCAGTGATTCCAAGCCCGCGCAGTGGCGTGTCCGGGCCGACTCGAGCCTGATCGGCATCGCCAGTCATCTTCCGGAGCCGCTCGCCAAACCCGGCGCGGCCGCCGTGCCGTTGCACATCGAGGCCCAGGGAACCGCCGTCGCGGCGCAATTGCGCCTGAGCCTGGGAGACCGTTTGCGGAGCCTCTTCGCATTGCGCCGGCGGGACGATGCGACCTGGCAGGTCGAGCGCGGTAACCTGCGGTTCGGTACGGCAGCGGGCGTGTTGCCCCCCGCGCCACTGGTGTTGGTGGAGGGGAGGGTGAGCCGGCTCGACCTGCCGGCATACGTGGCGGCCTGGCAGCAACTGCGGCACGAGCCCGCGGCGCCCGCGATTCGAGCGGAGCTCACGGCGGGGGAGCTGCTCGTGGCCGGCCGGAGCTACCCGGAGGTGAAACTGACAGCCGGACGAACCGGCGCGGGCGCCGATCTGCAGGTGCGATCACCGGAAATTGCCGGCACGGCGCAGTGGCCCGCCGTGAGCGACGCCGCTCACCCGGCGCGCTTTCATTTCACCCGGCTCGATGTCGCCGAGGGAGGGGCGTTCGCCGCGAGCGCCGAGCTGATTGCGGCGCTCGGTCCGGCCACCGAACTCTCGGTGGACGAGATCGTCTGGGACGGGCACTCGCTCGGCAGTGCGGTGGCGACGATCGAATCGGCTGGCAATGCCGTGGACATCACCGATCTGCGCCTCAGGGGCACCACACAGGAGGTGAATGCCACGATGCACTGCCAGAGCACGGGCTGCCGGCTGAAGTTCGGCCTGGACAGCACCAATGTGGCCGCCACGCTGGAGGACTTCGGCTTCCGTCCCGACCTGGCGGCGGCCAGGGGCCTGCTCGACGGCGATCTCGAGTGGCACGTCGGCGTCGACCAGCCGCCGCTGGCCACGCTCGCGGGTCGCCTGGTCCTGCACCTGGAGGACGGCACGACCCGTGCCGATCCCGACCCGAACCCGCAGGGAACGCCGTTCGCGCTGCTGTTGGTGCCGGCACTCGTGAGCGGCATGGGGCCGCCGACGGCGCAAAGCGCGTCGCTCCCGGTATCCGAGCCGCGCGGGCTGCAGTTTTCGCGCCTCGAAGCGGATTTCGACCTGAGCGATGGGGCGGCGGTCACGTCCAACCTGCATTTCGACGGCGATGCCGAGATCCTGATGCGCGGCCGCACCGACCTGGTGGCGCGCGACTATGACCAGCAGGTGTGGATCCTGCGCGGCGAGGGGCGCCTGCCGGCTGCCGTGCGCCGGCTCGGGCCGACGCCGCGCGTGGCCGCGGTCTGGCTGTCGCTTCGCGAGCTGTTCGCCGGCGGCGGCCCGGACGGTTCCCGGGCACCGCTGCGTTTGCAGGGCTCGTGGGACGACCCCATAGTGGTGGCGGACTGAGCCGGCAATGGCGGGAAATCGTCACTCGAGACCACGCAAATGAAGGTCGCCGCGATACAGATGACATCAGGGCCGGACGTGACGGCCAATCTGGAGCAGGCACGGGGCCTCCTCGAGGAGGCGGCTGCCCGGGGGGCGGCCCTGGCGGCGTTGCCTGAGAACTTCGCTTTCATGGGCCTGCACGACGCGGACAAGCGCGGTGTGGCGGAAAGCGAGGGCCGAGGACCGATACAGGAGTTCCTGGCGAGCACGGCCCTACGGCTGCGTATGACGGTCGTGGGGGGCACCATCCCCTTGCGGGCCGGCGCGGATGGCCGGGTCGCTGCCGCCTCGCTGGTCCATGGGCCTGACGGGAAGCGCACGGCGCGCTACGACAAGATCCACCTGTTCGATGTGGACATTCCCAGGCGCAGCGAATCCGCAAGCGCCGAGCGGTATCGTGAATCCGCGCACGTCGCTGCCGGCTCGAGTGCTGTCGTGGTGGACACGCCGGTCGGTCGGCTGGGCCTGTCCGTGTGCTACGACGTACGCTTCCCGGAGCTGTTCCGCGCCCTGAGTGCCTCCGGGGCACAACTGCTCACGGTACCCTCGGCATTCACGGGCCCGACCGGCCGGGCGCATTGGGAGACTCTGCTCCGTGCACGCGCCATAGAAAACCTTTCCTACGTCATCGCGCCCGCGCAATCGGGCTTTCATCCGAGCGGGCGCGAGACTTACGGCGACAGCATGATCATCGACTACTGGGGCCGCATTCTGCAGCGGCTGCCCCGCGGCCGGGGCTGCGTGCTGGCCGACCTCGATCCCGGGGCGCAGGCAGAAGTCCGTACCAACTTCCCCGCGCTCCAACACCGCGCCTTCGCGGCAACCCACTCCTGATCCACGAGTCACTGATGAAAGAAACACAGCAAGCGGCGGCCCCCGTCACCGATCCCCTCAACATCGCGCGCGACCTCATCCTGCGTCCGAGCGGTCTGGATGAAGGCCGCCTCGATCGCGTCTTCGGCGAGGTGATGGCGCACTCCGTCGATTTCGCGGATCTGTTTTTCCAACTCGCGCACCAGGAGTCCTGGTCGCTCGAGGACGGCATCGTCAAGGACGGCAGCGCCAGCATCGAACAGGGCGTCGGAGTGCGCGCGCTCGCGGGCGAGAAGACCGGATTCGCATATTCCGACGAGATCGTGCTGCCCGCCCTCGAGGAAGCCTCGCGCGCGGCGCGGGCGATCGCCGTGCAAGGCGGCGACCGGCGGGTGCAGGCCCGGAGCCCTCAGGCCGGGCACCAGTTGTATCTGCCGGCGGATCCCGTTGCCTCGCTCTCGACGCAGGACAAGGTGGCCTGGCTCGAGCGGGTCGATCGCGAGGCCCGCAGCCTCGATCCACGCGTCGTGCACGTCACGGCAAGCGTGACGGCGGTGCACGATGTCGTGCTCGTGGCCACGAGTGAGGGCCGGCTCGCCGCCGATGTCCGGCCGCTCGTGCGTTTCAACGTCTCGGTGCTCGTGGAGCAGAACGGCCGCCGCGAGCAGGGCTACGCCGGGATGGGCGGCCGCTACTCGCTCGCCGAGCTCGTGGACGGCGACAAGCCGCTCGCGCTCGCCCGTGAGGCGGTTCGCCAGGGGCTCGTCAATCTCGAGGCCATCCCCGCGCCCGCGGGGCCGATGACCGTGGTGTTGGGTCCGGGCTGGCCGGGCATTCTGCTGCACGAGGCGATCGGGCACGGCCTGGAGGGAGATTTCAACCGCAAGGGGACTTCGGCGTTCGCGAACCGCATCGGCGAGCGCGTGGCGGCGCCGGAATGCACCGTCGTGGATGACGGCACCCTCGCGCAGCGGCGCGGCTCTCTCAACATCGATGACGAGGGCACGCCGACCCAGTGCACGATGTTGATCGAGAACGGCATCCTGCGCGGCTATATGCAGGACCGGCTCAACGCCGGGCTGATGGGCGTGGCTCCTACGGGCAACGGCCGGCGCGAGTCTTTCGCTCACATGACACTGCCGCGCATGACGAATACCTACATGCGTGCGGGTCCGCACGATCCGCAGGAGATCATCCGCTCGGTGAAGAGCGGCATCTACGCCGTGAACTTCGGCGGCGGACAGGTCGATATCACCTCGGGCAAGTTCGTGTTCTCGGCGAGCGAGGCCTACGCGATCGAGAACGGCCGCCTGGGCGCGCCGATCAAGGGCGCGACGCTCATCGGCAACGGTCCCGATGTGTTGACACGCGTGGCGATGGTCGGGAACGACCTGCGGCTCGATGACGGTGTGGGCACGTGCGGCAAGGAAGGGCAGAGCGTGCCTGTCGGTGTCGGCCAGCCGACGCTGAAGATCGAAGGCCTGACGGTCGGCGGCACCGGCTGAGCACGCTGAGAGCGCGGCGCCAGCGCTGGCGCCTCGAGCACGAGCGCGCCCGTTTCTGTGCAAAGCCGCGGGCAAAAGGACTTGCTTTCGCGTTTCTGAATGAAGACATCTCGAATGGAGGATCGCATTCACCGCCCCGGTGTCTTCATGATGTGCGCACGGGTTGAGCAGGAACGCTCGACGCTGCGCAGGGATGCGCGCCCCGTGCATCTGGCTTCTCGAGAGTGAACGAAGGATGAACGCGCTCCCCGATGGTGCGCGCGAGAACTCGCTGCACCTCGCGCGGTCGAACGGCGGACAGAGTTAACTTAAGGGAGCGAGCATGGTGTCTGACTTCAGCGACGTGGAGCGCCGCCATGACGAAGCTGTGAATTCCTGCACACCAGCGGCCGGCGCGGGTCCGTACTTTGCTGCGACCGATTCGCCGCTTTCGAAGAAGGACAGCAAGATGCAAGCCGATACCGCAGCCACGACCGAGGTGCCCCAGCTCAACCTGCCGCACGATCTCCTCACCGAAGTCAAGCGCGGAGGTCCGAAGTCGAAAACCGATTACGGCATCGAGGGCCTGAAGCCGTCGCTGTTCGGACGCTTCGTCGAGATGCTGTTGGGTAAAAGCGGCCGCTGAAAGCTCCGTCTGCGACTTCGCCCGGCCGCGCCGCGCACACCGTGGCGCGGCCAAGGTTCCGCTGATCCCGCCAAGCGCGTAGGATGATGCCATGGAGCCAGCAGCCCCGCAGCGCTTCTCCCGCCCGGTCTACGAGGGGCTGCCGTGGTTTTACATGGCTTGCGGCATTGCAGCACTCGTCGGGAGCTATCTGCTGCCGTGGGGCGTGTTGAGTGCAATCGCCGGGGCGGCGGGACTGGCCGGTGTGCTCGGTGGTGCCGTCATCCTGCTGCGGCGGCGCGACTTTCGCGAGCTGCGCTCGCAGTACGCGGATCCCGGCTCTCTGAACGTCACGGCATCGCCCGCCGAGAAACAGCAAGACTGATTCCGCGTCATTTCGCCAGCGGCTCGACACCGCTCTTGATCATCGTTTCCGTCTCTATTCCCTCGTTCGCCGCCTGCGACTGCAGCGCGTGCAGTCCCGGCAGGGTATCCGTCAGCGAGCTGCGGGTCTTTGCCAGGCGCTCGTCGACGTAGACGAGCTCGTGCTTGCCGATGACGACGACATCCCCGTCGTTGAGATAGTGGCGGCGCACACGCTTGGATTTCACGTAGATGCCGTTCGTACTGTTCAGATCCTCGATGACGCAGGAGTTGCTTGTCGTGACGATCTGACAGTGATGCCGGCTGACGAACCGGCTATCGACCTGCAGGTCGTTGTCGGGTGTGCGGCCGACTATGATCCGTCCGGCGGACAACGCGATCTCCTGCACCGTGCGGCCATCGGTCGCCACGAGAATGCGGCCGACGATGGGCGCCGCGGAGTCGCCTCCCTGCGCGGCCCGTTGCGGCGCGAGCTCCGGCATCACCTCCAGGTTGTGGTGGGGCCGCGCGGCGTATTCCACCCACTGCAACTCCTCCACCGCCTCCTTGATGTCATCCAGCGTGACCGTGTCGCGATTGGCCGTGTAGGCGGCCATCATGCCGGTATCGCACAGAGTGTTGACCAGGCGCGGGACGCCCCCGGTGTAGCGGAAGATCTCCGGGTAGGTGGGTTCGGCGAATATCTGCCGGTCGCCGGCGCCCGCAACCTCCAGGCGATGTTGGATGTAAGCGCGCATTTCCGGCTGCGACAGCGTGGTCAGGTGGAAGCGCAGCCGGATGCGTTGTGTGAGCTGCACGAGCTCGGGGGCGTCGAGCTTCTCGTTGAGCTCCGGCTGGCCCGCGAGAATGATGCGCAGCACCTTCTCCTTCGTCGTCTCGACGCCGGAGAGCAGCCGGATCTCCTCGAGCACGCGCATCGTCAGGTTCTGCGCCTCGTCCACGATGAGCAGGACCTTGCGTCCCGCGGCGTACTGCTCGATCAGGAAGTTGTTGATGGTCGCGATGAGCTCGGCCTTCTTCATCTTGAAGGGCGAGAAGCCGAACTGCACCAGCACGGCCTGGAGGAAGTCGATTGCCGAGACCTGCGTCTGGTTGATCTGGGCGACGACGACGTCCGTCTGGACCTCCTTGAGGAAGGACTCGATGAGTGTCGTCTTGCCGGAGCCGATCTCGCCGGTGATCACGACGAAGCCATCCGTGAACCAGATGGTCGACTCCATGTACGCCTTGGCGCGCGCGTGCTGTTTCGACAGATACAGGAACTGCGGGTCCGGGCTGAGTCGGAAGGGCAGTTCTTTGAGTTTGAAAGGTTCGAGGTACATGAGTGCTCGCGCGGACGACGCCTGCCCTGCCGGCGCCGTCAGTCTTCCGATTCGTTGCCGAGTAGCCGCGGGAGGCGCATTTTTGGACTCGAACGCCCAAACGTTGATATTAAGGGATGCGTATCCCGGGGGCCAATGCGGAGAGCAATTGCCGTGCCCGGCGGTCACGCCGCAGCCGCGTTGGCTCCACCACCGTGCAGTGGCCTACCTTACGGCCTGGCCGTGGCTCCTTGCCATAGTCGTGCAGGTGTACACCCTCCCACTTCAGTACCGTGGCGGCCGGTGGCAGGCTGCCGATCAGGTTCAGCATTGCGCTGTAACCCGTCGGACGCGTGGACCCAAGGGGCAGATCGAGGATGGCCCGCAGGTGATTCTCGAACTGGCTGGTGACGGCCCCTTCGATCGTCCAGTGCCCCGAGTTGTGTACCCGGGGCGCCATCTCATTGGCCACGAGTTGTCCGCCGCGGACGAAGAATTCGATGGTCAGGATGCCGCTATAGCGGAAGCGCGTGAGTACTCTTTCGAGATGCCGTGCGGCCAATCGATGCCAGCGCGGCGGGCCGTACGGCGCGCGGGTCAGGCGCAGGATCCCCTGCGCGTGAACGTTGCCGTTCAGGGGGTAGATGGCGATCTCACCCCGGGGGCTGCGGGCGCCGATGATGGAGACCTCGCAGTCGAAGGGGATCCATTCCTCGTAGATGAGCCCGACCGTGCCCATCTCTTCCCAGGCGCGCTGGGCGTCGTCATGCGTTTTGACGAACGCCTGTCCCTTGCCGTCATAACCCAGACGCCGCGTCTTGATGACTCCGGGGAGACCGATTTCCCGTATGGCGCGCTCGAGTTGCGCGCGTGAGCCGACCGCTTGCCAACGCGTGGTTGGAATGTTCAGGCGCTCGAACAGGCGTTTTTCACTAACCCGGTCCTGCGCCGTCGCAACGGCAGGAATGGGCGGTGCGACACGCGCACCCGATCCGGCGAGGGCGTGGAGCGCCTCCACGGACACGTTTTCCCAATCAATGGTCGCGACCTGGGACCTGCGGGCGAGTTGCGCGAGGAGCTTGCGGTCGGTGAATGCGCCGTGCAAAACCGGCGCGAGGCGGGCCGCCGGGGCGTCTTTGGCAGGATCCAGGAATAGAAAGTCCAGACCCAACGGATAGCCCGCCAACGCGAGCATGCGGCCCAGCTGGCCGGCGCCCAGGATGCCGACGGTCATATACGGGAAGGTGTGCGCGGATCGGGGTTGCTGAGCACGCTGGAGGTCTGCTGCTCGCGGAAGGCGTCGAGCGATGTCGCGATCGACGGGTGCTTGTTACCGAGGATCGCCGCGGCGCACAGGGCGGCATTTGCCGCTCCCGCCGTACCGATGGCGAAAGTCGCCACGGGAACTCCGGCAGGCATCTGCACGATGGAGAGCAGCGAGTCGAGGCCATTCAGAGCTTTCGACTGCACCGGCACGCCCAGCACGGGCAGGCGCGTTTTCGCAGCGGTCATGCCGGGAAGGTGAGCCGCTCCGCCGGCGCCGGCGATGATGACCTCGAGGCCGCGCGAGCGGGCGCTCGAGGCGTATTCGAACAGCAGGTCGGGGGTGCGATGAGCGGATATGACCCGCACTTCGTGCGAGATGGCCAGCTTGTCCAACATTTCGGCGGCAGCCTGCATCGTCTGCCAATCGGAAGACGAGCCCATGATGATGCCGACGAGCGGTTTCATCGAGCCATTGTACCGGTATAGCTGGTCTCTACCTACTGGCTGTAAGTCGCCTGCGGCGCTTTCAGCGAGCGCGCCTGCTCACAAGCTCGGGCCCGCGGGCTGGGCGCCCCCGGCAAAAAGCGTGGTTTTTTGCCGGGGGCGCCTAGCCCGCTAAGTCGTAGGCCGGTTCGGGCCGGCGCACGAGCGTCAAAACAGCTCTCGTAGCGCCCGGAACAGCTCGCGGCCGGCGCCGCCGGTTGCGCCTGTGCGTGCGCGCTCTTCGCGTGCGGCGCTGATCCGGCGTGACCATTCATCGCGGTCGAGGCCCGGCCGCCAGCGCTCGAGCTCTTCCAAAGCGGGCGCACCCTCGAGGATCAAACGCTCTCGCCAGGCCTCGACGCGCTTGAAGCGCTCGGTCTCGCGCGCATCGATCTTGCTGCGTGAAGCGAGGAAGGCGCGGATCGGTTCGAGGTCCACGTCGCGCATGAGCTTGCCGATGTACTGTCTTTGCCGTGCGCCACCGGCCCGGCTCGTGATCCGGCGTGCCTCGCGGACCGCGTCGACCACGCGTTCCGGAAGGCTCAGCGATTCAAGATCGCTATCGCGCATGCGGATCAGCTCTTCGCCGAGGTCCTGGGCTGCGTGGGCTGCGCGTTTGCGGGAGCTCTTGCTGGGCCCGTCATATTCGTCAGTGTGGTCTGCGCGGTTCTTTGGAGGTTCGGAGGTCACTTTTGCATCTTCCGGGAAGTCTTTCGGCGCTTGGGCGCGGGGCCCATCGCCTGCGGCTGGTACAATTCTGCCCTAGTCCTTCGCTACGCAAGCGGATGTAATGCAACAGACGGCCGAAACCAAGGGAATCCCCGAACTGGCGGACGTGGTGAGCTTCGTTCTGGAGGAGGCGCGCCGTCAGGGAGCTTCGCAGTGCGAGGCCGACGCCAACGTGAGCCAGGGGCTCAGCGTGACGGTACGCCTCGGCGAGGTCGATACGATCGAATACCAGCGCGATCGGGGTCTCGGGGTTACCGTTTACTTCAACAAGCGCAAAGGGTCGGCGAGTACCGCGGATCTCAGCAGGGAAGCGGTGCGCCAGACAGTCGAGAAGGCCTGTGCCATCGCGCGCTACACCGCGGAGGATCCCTACGCAGGTCTGATCGAGCCTGAGGCTCTGGCCCGCGATGTTCCCGACCTCGATCTGAACCATCCCTGGACGCTGACGCCCGAGGAAGCGATCGAGATTGCGCGACGCTGCGAGGCTGCGGGGCTCGAGGTGGACTCGCGCATCACGAATTCCGAAGGCGGTTCTCTGAACAGCAACCGTCACAGCGGCGTCTACGGCAATTCGCACGGCTTCCTCGGCGGCGTTTCCAGCACGAGCCATTCCGTGAGCTGCTCACTCATTGCTCAACAGGGCGAGGAGATGCAGCGGGACTATTGGTACACCACCGCTCGCGACCCCGCCGACCTCGAAGCGCCGGACGCCATCGGACGCATAGCGGGACAACGCGCCGTGGCCCGGCTTGGCTCGCGCAAGCTCTCGACGCGCAAGGCGCCGGTCGCCTTTACGCCCGAGATGGCGCGCGGGTTGATCAAGCACTTCGCCGGGGCCATTCGCGGCGCAGCCCAGTATCGCAAGGCCTCCTTCCTGCTGGATGCCGCCGGCAAGCCGGTGTTTCCGGAATTCCTGCAGATCCATGAGCGGCCGCATATTCCCAAGGGCCTCGCCAGCAACCCGTTCGACGACGAGGGTGCCGCGACCAGGGATCGCGATCTCATACGCGACGGCGTTCTCACGGGTTATGTGCTCGGGAGCTACTCGGCGCGCCGGCTCGGCCTCAAGAGCACCGGCAATGCCGGCGGAGTTCATAACCTCATCGTCGCCGCGCCGGGCAAGGCGCTGGATCCGCAAAGCTTCCTCACGAGGATGCAGAACGGCTTGTTGGTGACCGAGCTGATGGGCCAGGGGGTCAACGGAGTGACGGGCGATTATTCGCGCGGCGCGAGCGGCTTCTGGGTCGAGAATGGCACCATCACATACCCGGTACAGGAGATCACCATCGCCGGAAACCTGAAGCAGATGTATCTCAATATCGTCGCCGTCGGCAGTGACATGGACGTGCGCGGGACGGTGCGGACGGGCTCGATCCTCATTGGTGAGATGACGATCGCCGGAAACTAGCGGCAGCGGCCCGCGGGCCGAATCACCGCGTCGGCGCGCTCGCCGCAAGCGCTGGGCCATCCCGGGCGCCAGGCGGCTTGCGGCCAATTGAACCAACATCTTCCGCAAGGTCACGCAAGGTCAGGTTGCGGCAACCGCCGCGGCGCGCTTCTTCGACAGCCGCGACCAGACGATCCACGGACGGTATGGCCACGTTGCGGGGCTCGAAATCCTTGCTGCGCTGATTGCGTGCGACGTCCAGTATCTCGCAGGCGGTGATATTGCCGATGTCACGTGCGGGGACCAACTCGCCCTTGTCGGTGACAATGAGCAGGCCGGCCTGCGCGAAGGTCGCGACCAGATCCGCCACGGTTTTGCCGGGGATGCCCAACTCCGTAGCCAGCCGGCTCACCGTCCAACGCTCGGCGCCGCTCAGATGCGTGCGAGCGACGTAATACATCAGTTGCAGCGCGAGCTGCTCGATCTCGAGGTTCGACAGGCGCAGTTCCCGCAATCCCAGGCGCAGGTACGTGGGGTTCTGGACGTAAAACGACAACTGCGCGCCGGCGAGCAGGATCAGCCATCCGAAGTAGGTCCACAGCAGCGCCGCTACGACGAATGCGAAGCCGGCGTAGACGATCTGCAAGCGCGTGGAATAGACGACAAACGCGGTGAACATCCTGCCGACCGCGGCCCACAGCACGCCGCCGACCACGGCGCCGATCACCGCGGGACGCCACTGCACGCGCGTGTTGGGAATGAGCATGTACATACCGACGAAGAACGCGGTCACCATGGCGTAAGGAGCGACAGCAATGCCCGCGTGACGCAGGATGCGGAACCGGGCAACCTCCTGCATGGCGGCAGTATCGAGGGCGGCATGCGAAAGGCCGATGAAACCGACGAGGAGCAAGGGTCCCACCACGAGCAGGGTGAGGTATTCGGCGACCCGCCGTGCCAGCCTGCGCGGCTGGTCCACGTGCCACACGAAATTGAAACTGTCCTCGATCTTTTTGATCGTGCCGAGGAGGGTATAAGCGAGGAGTGCGAAGCCCACCGATCCTACCAGGCGGCTGCTGACGCGCTGCGCGAACTGCACGACTTGCCTGGTGATCTCGCCGCCCGCGGCATCTCCCATGGGATGGAAGAACTCGTAGACGATGGGCTCGAGATCGTGGTGCGCGCCGAAGATCTTGAGGATGGCGAAAGCGAAGGCGACGAGGGGGATGACAGACAGGAGCGATGTGTACACGAGTCCCATCGCGCGCAGGTTGATATCTCCGCGCCACAGGTCGCGGATGACCGCATGAGGGTAACGAAGAATGCGTAGAACGAGCCCAACCGTGTCCGCCCGGGTCGAAGCCGGCCCGAACAAGCACCCGTCGAGGAAGGCCCAGATGCGCGCCCACATTGCGGTAGGGTAACACCCATGGCCCTGGTTTCCGGATTCCCACAGCGGATCGTCTGCCTCACGGAGGAGACGACCGAGACCCTGTATCTCCTGGGCGAGGACTGGCGCATCGTCGGTATCTCGGGCTTTACAGTGCGCCCGCCGCAGGCACGCAAGGAGAAGCCGCGCGTGTCCGCTTTCACGAGCGCGAAGATCGATCGGATCGTCGCGCTGCAACCCGATCTGGTCCTGGGGTTCTCCGACCTCCAGGCTGACATCGCGGCCGACCTCGTGCGTGCGGGGGTCGAGGTGCACGTGTTCAATCACCGCAGCATCGAGGACATCCTGCGAATGATCCGCACGCTCGGTGGGATGATCGGCTGCGAGGCGAAGACGCACGAGCTCATCCGGCGCCTCACCGCGGGTCTTGCACAGGTGCGCGAGCGTGCGGCGGCGCTGACACGTAAGCCCAGGGTGTATTTCGAGGAGTGGGACGAACCGCAGATCTCGGGGATACGCTGGGTGTCGGAGCTGATTGAGCTGGCGGGTGGGGAGGATTGCTTTCCGGAGCTTGCGGCGCAGGGGTTGGGGAGGAATCGGATCATCGCGAACCCCCTCGAGGTCGTCAGGAGGGCGCCGGACATCATTCTCGGGTCGTGGTGCGGGAAGAAGTTTCAGCCGGCGGAAGTTGCCGCGAGGGTGGGGTGGTCGGAGGTGCCCGCGGTGCGGGACGGGTTTGTCAGGGAGATCAAATCGCCGCTCATCCTGCAGCCGGGGCCGGCGGCCCTGACCGACGGAGTGCGGGCGGTTCAGGCGGTGATCGAAGAGTGGGCTGCGCGGTCGGTTGGCGTGTGACGAGGCGCCGCCGCGATCGAATGTGGTGAAGGGCGCGGCCCGCGCTGCTCCTACAGCCCGCGGTGCTCGCGGATGAGCTCGTAGGCTTCGATGATGAGTTGGGTGCGTTGCTTCGCGTGCTCGATCATGGAGTCGGGCAGGCCGTTGGCTTTGAGCTTGTCGGGGTGGTGGCGGCTGAGTTGGCGGCGGTAGGCCTTGACGATCTCGGCCTTGCTCGCATTGGGGGTCGTTTCGAGGACCTTGTAAGCTTGCGCGAGTTGCTCGACGGAGCTGCTGCGCGCGTAACTCTGACCGTTGCCCCGATTCGGGCCCTGGTAAAAGGCGCCGCTGCGAATGCGCAGGATGGCCTCGACCTGGGCGAGCTCGAGGTTGGAGATGCCGAGGCGGGCGGCCACGCGCGTGATGAGCTCGCGTACGGGTCCCTCCATGTTGTTGCCCGCGAGGGCGGCGCGGACCTGGATCTCGAGGAAGACGCGCAACAGCTCGGGACGTCCCTGACAGGCGTGGCGCAGGCCGCCGAGCTCGGCGGCGGGATCGAAGCCAGCCTGCTTGCCGGCCGTGAAATACTCGATGGCGGCCCGGACCTGTGCCGGGTTCAGCCGCAGGTCCGACATGACGCCGCGGGCGGCGGAGATTTCCCGCTCGGATACCCGCCCGTCGGCCTTGGCAAGATAGCCCATGACCCGGAAGGTGGCGCGGAAGAAGCGCTCGCCGATCTCGACGAGATTCTCGCGGGCGTTCAGTTGCGGCCCGCTCTCGGGATCGCCGCCGTACTCGTCGAACTGGTGTCCGAGCACGACACCCACGGCCGCGCCGATCGGGCCGAGCGTGAGCAGGCCAAGGACGCCGCCCACGACCTTACCCGTCCATTTCACCGCCATTGCGCCATCACCGTTGCATCTTCGACCGCTGTCGTCGTCTCAACCGCCCGCTCGAGCCGCGGGCCGCTGCAGCCCCTGCCATTTCGCTATAGTACCAAGCGCCGGATCTGGCCCGGCTTGCACCGAAATGACGCACCCATGCCGCCGCCCACCGTCTTCCGTACCGCCTTGAGCGGGCTCGAAAAAATCCACGAGGGCAAGGTCCGGGACATCTATGCCGTGGACGCGGACGCGATGCTCATCGTGACGACGGACAGGCTGTCCGCCTTCGACGTGGTGCTCCCGGATCCCATTCCGGACAAGGGGCGGGTGCTGCACCAGATCTCGAACTACTGGTTCGGGCACACGCGGCACATCGTGCCGAATCATCTGACCTCGCGGCCGCTGGCGAGTGTCATCCGGGATCCGGCGGAGCTCGCGATACTGGAGGGGCGGGCCGGCATCGTGCGGCGGCTCGAGGCGTTGCCGATCGAGGCCGTGGTGCGCGGCTATCTCATCGGCTCCGGCTGGAAGGATTATCAGAAGACCGGCGCGGTTTGTGGAATCGCCCTGCCGCCGGGGCTTCGGCAGGCCGAGCGGCTCGCACAACCCCTGTTTACGCCGGCCTACAAGGCCGCGCCCGGCGAGCACGACGAGAACATCACCTTCGAGCGGGTGGAGCAGTTGGTCGGAGCGCAGCTGGCAGCACGCGTGCGCGCTACCGCGATCGCGATTTACAACTTCGCGGCCGAGCATGCCCGCAGTCGGGGCATCATCATTGCTGACACGAAATTCGAGTTCGGCATGGATGCGGCGGGCGAGCTCATGCTCATCGACGAGGCGCTGACGCCCGATTCCTCGCGCTTCTGGCCGGCGGACACCTACCGCGTGGGTACGAGCCCGCCGAGCTTCGACAAGCAGTTCGTCAGGGACTATCTCGAGACGCTCGATTGGAACAAGCAGGCGCCGGGACCGAAGTTGCCGCCCGATATCATCGCGCGCACGAGCGGCAAGTATGGCGAGGCGCTGCGGCGGCTGACCGGAGACTGACCGATATGCAAACTCCCTGGATCGCGCCCTCGATTCTGTCGGCGGACTTCGCCCGCCTCGGCGCTGAGGTCGACGCTGTCCTGGAGGCTGGCGCCGACATCATCCACTTCGACGTGATGGACAATCATTACGTCCCGAATCTGACCATAGGCCCGATGGTGTGCGAAGCGCTGCGCAAACATGGCGTGCAGGCGCCTATCGATGTGCATCTGATGGTGGAGCCTGTCGATCGCATCGTGCCGGACTTCGCGGCGGCAGGCGCGACGTTCATCTCGTTTCATCCGGAGGCGACGCGGCACATCGATCGGACGATCGAGCTCATTCGCGAGCACGACTGCAAACCCGGCCTGGTATTCAATCCCGCCACACCGCTCGACTATCTCGACTACACGCTCGAGAAGCTCGACATGGTGCTCATCATGTCGGTGAACCCGGGTTTCGGCGGGCAGAAGTTCATCCCGTCGGCGCTGCGGAAGCTTGCGGAAGCGCGGCGCCGGATCGACGCCTCGGGCCGCGCAGTGCGCCTCGAGATCGACGGGGGCGTGAAGGTGGACAACATCAAGGCCATCGCCCAGGCGGGAGCCGATACGTTCGTGGCGGGGTCGGCTATCTTTGGCAGTAAGGACTACGCCGCGACGATTCGCGAGATGCACCGGCAGATCAAGGGTTGAAGCGCGTGGCGATGTCGCGCCGCTGATTTGCCGCGGCCCGAGCCGCGTCTCCGAGCGGGTGCGCCCATAGCGCGCACACCGCCAGCGCTTTTCGCTCAGCGCTCGTCGTTACTCGTCATCGTCCTCGTCATCATCATCATCGTCGTCATCGTCCATATCGTGCGGGCTCGTTACCTTCGAGGAGGCGGCCGCCGGCTTCGCCGGGACGATCACGGGACGCGTCTTCATCTTCGGCCTGGCGTTGAAGACAACGATGGTTTTGCCCGTCGCGCGCAGCAATCCCTGCTCTTCGAGCACCTTCAGCACTCTGCCAGCCATCTCGCGCGAGCAGCCGACGAGGCGTGAGAGCTCCTGGCGGCTGACCTTGATCTGCATGCCTTCCGGATGCGTCATGGCATCGGGCTCGCCGCAGAGGTCCATGATGGCGTGCGCCACGCGGCCGGTGACGTCGACAAAGGCAAGGTCGCCCAACTTGCGGTTGGTGCGGTCGAGGCGGGTGGCCAGCTGCGTGGCGAGCTCGAAAATGAGGCCCGGACTTTCGGCGGCGATCTGACGGAAGCGCGGGTAGGTCATTTCAGCCAGCTCGCACTGGTTGCGGGTGCGGACCCAGGCGCTGCGCGTGGGCTGCTCGTAGAAGAGGCCCATCTCACCGAAGAACTGTCCGCGGTTGAGGTAGGCGAGCACCATCTCGTTGCCTTCCTCGTCTTCTATCATCACTTCGACGGAGCCGCTGATGATGTAGTAGAGGACGTCGGGCAGATCACCCGCATGGATGACGACCGTCTTCGACGGGACGGTGCGTATGCGGCAATAGCTCAGAAATCGATTGATCGCCGGGATGTCGCTCAACGGCTTGATGTTCTCGTCCATACCGGCTCCCCGAAAAATTTCGCTTCTTAGCGGCGGCCCGCTTTTTTATACATATGTTTGCCTGACTGCAAGCGTACCGGGCCGTGCGGGCCGGATGCAACGCCATCAGTCAGTACTCTCACCGAAATGTTCAAATCCAGTACGCGGTGCTCGTCATGAGTCTCGCGGTGCTGCGCAT
>CAZDTG010000041.1:0-32164 GCA_964508005.1 uncultured Steroidobacteraceae bacterium | reverse complement strand
CATCGACGTGATCGCCGAAAACCTCATGCTGCCGGAGCTGAAGGCGGGGGATCTGGTCGTCGGCCGCGCGATGGGTGCGTACACGTGGGCGAGTGCTTCCGAATTCAACTTTTTCCCCAAGGCGACCGTCGTGGCGGTGAACACGAAGCCGGGTGACACGGGGAGCGTGACGCCGTTTCCGTTATGACTCAGGCGCGTCGGAAGCGTTTGGCATGAGCTCGTCGATGCGCCGCGGCGCTGTTGTGCTGGGGATGGTCGCCTTGATGTTCGCGCGCGCTCCTCACGCGCAGGATGCTGCGAGTGCTTCACAACGCTGGATAGAGCTCAGGAACCTCCATACCGGAGAGGTGGTGAAGGCCACTTTGGACCGCGGCGGCAATCCCGATCCGGCGACGCTTGCCAAACTGCAGCACTTGTTGCGCGACTACCGCGTCGACGAGCATACGGCGCGTGCCTCACATGGGTCAGCTTGCAGAGCATGCTCCCGCAGCGAGGCTGAGCGGGCACCGCCTGCGCAAGCCGAACACGCCATGGACCCGGCGCTCTATGGCCTGCTGAGCGAGCTGGCGCAAGCTGCGGGGTACGAGCCGCGGTACGAGGTCATCTCCGGCTACCGTGCGCCGCAAACCAACGCACGTTTGCGCGCAGCCGGCCATGCGGTCGCGGAGCACAGCCTGCACATGGAAGGCCGGGCGATCGACGTGCGGCTCGTGGGCTGCGATCTCGCGGCGTTTCGTGATGTGGCTCTCAGGGCGCGGCGCGGCGGAGTCGGTTACTACCCCAGCTCGAACTTCGTTCACATCGACACCGGCCGGGTGCGGACGTGGACTGGTCGTTAGAGCGTCCGACCGGCTTTGTGTATTCTCCGGGGGCGTCGCGCTCGTTGCGCCTTGCCAAAGCAAATGCACGCCATGAAGAACGAGAGCCGAGTCGAGCCGGAAACCGCCATTCACACCCAGGTGACCGCCGCCCGCGAGGGACGCGATCCGCGTGTCATCGCCCGGCTGTTCTCCGGCTGGGCCGTGTTCGGGGAGCGCCAGTTTCTGCGCGGCTACGCTCTGCTGCTGCCCGATCCGGTGGTGCCCACTTTGAATGCTCTCGGGGCCCAGGAGCGCTCGGGGTTCCTGCTCGACATGGCCCGTCTCGGCGATGCGTTACTGAAAGTAACGGGCGCGGTCCGGATCAATTACGCCATCTTCGGCAATGTCGAGCCCGCGTTACATGCGCACGTCATTCCGCGCTACGGGGATGAGGTGGAGAAGTTGCGCGCGGCGCAGCCGTGGGCGTACGACTGGGATGCGGCGCCAGCGTTCGACAGGGCGCATTATCAGGATCTGGCAGAGGCGCTGCGGCGGGAGTTGACCCGTATGGGGGCTACCAAGCCCATGCGCTTCGACCCGGGGGCCAACGCCGACGTCTAGGAGCCCGTCTGATGCTCAGACAGGCTCCCTGACGATGTCGGCAGCATCTCGGGTGGCCGGTTGCTACTTCTGGGTGGGCTGCGCCGGCTGAACCTGCGGATGGACTGGCGGTGCAGCCGCGGCCGCGGGCGGCTTAACGCTCACGAGATCCACGTCGAAGATCAGCATCGAGCCCGGCGGAATGGTGGGCGGGGAGTCCAGGTCATACGCCAGCTTCGGCGGAATGAACAGCTGGTACTTCGCGCCCGGCTTCATGAGGGCCAGCGCTTCCTGCCATCCCGGGATCACCTGGTTGGCGGTGAACGTCGCCGGTCCGCCGTGCTTGGACGAGCTGTCGAACTCCGTGCCGTTGAGCAGGGTGCCGCGATAGTTCACCGTGACCTGGTCCGTCGGCTTCGGGGACTCGCCGCTTCCGGCGTTGATCACCTTGTACTGCAGGCCGCTGGCCGTGGTGACGATGTCCTTCTTCTTGCCATTCTCGGCGAGGAAGGAGGCGGCGGCGGCATGGTTCGGCTCAGCCTCGGCTTCATGCGCCTGCCGGATGAGGGCCATGATGTTCTGCTGATACTCCTGCGACATCTGCGCCTTGCCGCTGAGCGCGTCGCGCACGCCCTGCGCGAGCTGTTCCGCCGAAACGGAGTCGGGACTGACCTTGGCACGGCGCAACTGCTCGCCCATGGACACGCCGAGGGCGTAGCTGCCGGCCGCCTTCGGTGTTTGTGCGGCGGGCGCTTTGGCGGCGGGCTTCTTCTTCGCCGGCGCATCCTGGTAATCGGCGGGCTTCGGGGGCGGGGCCACCGTGGGCGACGAATTCTGGGCTTGGACTGGATTTGCGCCGGCGCCGATGAGGATCGCGCCAGACAGGAGCACTGCAGCAACCCAGCCGTTCGCAGCTCGGCCGGAGTCAGCCGGAAGGTTGCGGCCCCGGGCGCTCTCGCTCGAGCCAACAGCACAGTTCATGCCAACAGCACAGTTCATTGGACACCTTGACGCTTGCGGGCCGTGTACGGCACGGCTCATGGGCCGCAGCGGGGGCGACAGTTTCTACTATTCGAGGGCTGCTGTGCGGGTTTTTTTCCTTCTCATCGCCTGTCCGCGGCAAAGGTTTTGTCTGGGAACAGCGACTTGGGGCGCGGGGCGGCTCCCGCCGCAACGTGAGTGTAACAGCGCAGCTGTACAGGGCGGGTTGCCGGGGGCGGTTCATGGTAGAAGAGCATCATGAGATCGCTCGCGCGTGTCTGACGACATCACAGGGATGCTGAATCAGTGCTCCTGCTAAAACAACTTTCCCGCGTCTTTCACGAAGGGGGGCGCGCTCACCGCGTTCTCGACCAGGCTGCCGCCCGCATCGAGAGCGGTGAGGCGGTCGCGGTCGTGGGCCGCAGCGGCTCGGGCAAGTCAACCCTCCTCAACGTCATCAGCGGCATCGATCGGGCGGACAGCGGTACCGTGGAGTTCGATGGACGCGACGTGACGGCGCTCGGGGAGCCGGCGCGTACCTTGTTTCGCCGCGTGCACATCGGATTCGTCTACCAGTTCTTCAACCTCATCCCGACCCTCGACGTAGAGGAGAACGTGCGCCTCCCGCTCGAGCTCAATGGGGTCCGGGGCGCGGCCGCACGCCGGCGCAGCACTGCCATGCTCACCGAAGTGGGGTTGGGCGACCGGCTTCACAGTGCCGTGGACAGCTTGTCCGGCGGTGAGCAGCAGCGCGTGGCCATCGCGCGCGCCCTGGTGCACGAGCCGCAGCTGATACTGGCTGACGAGCCGACCGGAAATCTCGACGAGGAAACGGCCGCGCAGGTGCTGCCGGTGTTGGTGGACCTCACCCGGGCGCGGGGAGCTACTTTGCTCATCGTTACGCACGACAGCGGGTTGGCGCGCACTGTGGATCGGGTGTTGGAATTGAGGGACGGGCGGCTGAAAGAGCCGGAGGGGCCGGGTGCCGCCGCGGCGGCCGAGTTGCGCGGTGTGGACGGCCGGCGCTCGAGGGTGTGATGCCTGCGCTCTGGTTGGCAAGCTTTCGGCATCTGCTGCGGCACCCGGCGCAACTGGCACTCGCGTTGGTGGGCCTCTCCCTTGGCGTGGCCACCATCGTTGCGGTCGACATCGCGACGGCGAGCTCGCGCCGGGCCTTCGAGTTGTCCATGGACGCCGTCAACGGTGCGGCGACACATCAGATCGTCGGCGGCCCGCAGGGAATCGACGAGGGGCTCTATGTCGATCTGCGCACGCGCGACCTCCTGCCCGGGCAGCTGCAACCGGCGCTGGCGCCTGTCGTGGAAGGTTATGTCACGGTCGGCGACCGCGAGATGCAGCTCGTCGGGATCGATCCGCTGGCGAGTCCGGAATTGGCTCCGCGGCGCGGTCGTGGAGCGGGATTGGCGGCCGGCGGGGACGAGCGCGGGAAAGACCGCACCGAGATCCTGCGCAGCTGGTTCACGGAGGCTGGGGCGGCCGTCCTGGCGGTGGGCGCTGCGAAGGAGCTCGGGATCGGCGCGGGACAGGGATTCGATGTGGACGTCGGCGGCGTTCGCCACCACGCGGTGTTGATCGACCAGATCCACGAGAATGCCGCTTACGATGCGCTGCTCCTGACCGATATTGCGCAGGCGCAGGAATGGCTGGGGCTGGTCGGGAAGCTCTCCCGCATCGACGTCAGGGTACCCGAAGGGGACGGGGACGCGTTGCTCGCGCGCCTGCGCAAACGATTGCCGCCCGGTGTGGAGCTCCACGACGCGCAGGGCCGCACCCGGGAAAGTCTCGACATGACGGGCGCCTTCACGACCAATCTCAAGGCGATGAGTCTGCTGGCGCTCCTCGTCAGCACGCTTTTGATCTATGGCGCGATCAGCTTCGCGGTGGTGCAGCGTCGCAGAGTGATCGGCATCCTGCGCGCCCTGGGAGCGACGCGCGCGGAAGTGCTCACGATCGTGCTCACCGAGGCGGCCGCTCTCGGAGTCGTCGGTGCGGCCTTGGGATTGCTGCTGGGCGCGGCGATCGGGCGCGAGCTCATCACTCTCGTGTCGCAAACGATCAATGATCTCTACTTCGTAGTCGCGGTGAGCGAGACGGCGCTGCCGGCGAGCTCCGTCATCAAGGCATTGTTGGGAGGTTTTGGCACGGCGCTCGCCGCCGCTTTGCTGCCCGCACTGGAGGTCGCGGGGAGCACCCCGCAGCTCGGGCTGCGACGCTCGGTGCTCGAGTCCCGGGCTGTCCACATCTCACGCCGTCTCGTCATCGTGAGCGCCATACTGGCGGTGTCGGCGGGTATCGTGGTGTTGATTTCCAGGCGCAGCCTGCTGGCGGGGTTCGTCGCGCTCTTCATGTTGCTGTTGAGCGTCGCGGCGATCACTCCGGCCGTGTTGCGCCGCCTGGCGCGCGTTGCTGCACGGCTGGCGGGGCGGGCGAGCCCCATTGCGCGGCTCGCCTTCGGGGATGTTGCCGCATCGTTGAGCCGGACGGGTGTTGCCGTTGCCGCGCTGGGCATGGCCGTGGCCGCCATGATCGGCGTATCGATCATGGTGGAAAGCTTTCGCGAGTCGTTGCGCGAGTGGCTCGGCCACACCATGCGAGCGGATATCTATGTTACCGCCCCCGGACCCGGTGCGGATCGGCCGGAGCGGAGGATCGACCCGAGCGTCATCGGGGCTCTGCTCGCGACGCCGGGCATAGACGATCACAGCGAGAGCCGCCAGGTCATGGTCGAGTCGCCGAGCGGGCCGGTACCTCTCACGGCGTTGCAGCTTACCCACGCCGGATACTCAGCGTTGCAGATGGTGGCGGGGGACGCTGCGCACGCCTGGCCGCAATTCGATCGCGGCGCGGTGATTATTTCTGAGCCGCTGGCGTGGAGATTGCAATTGCGGCTCGCAGACGAGCTGCCGTTGTCCACCGCTGCCGGCGTGCACAGATTCCACATTGCCGCGATCTATCGCGAGTATGGCAATGATCGCGGCAACGTGCTCATGAGCCTGGCCCAGTACCGGCGCTTCTGGCGCGACGCTGAGATTACGAGCATGGGAATCTATCTGGCGCCGGGCGCGCAGCCGGCGGCGGTCATCGCGGGGATGCGGACGGCTGCGCGGGGGCGGCAGGCGCTGCTCATTCGCTCGAATGCGGATATTCGCGCGATCTCGATGAGTATTTTCGAGCGGACGTTCATCATCACGCGGGTGCTTTACTGGCTAGCGGCCGGGGTGGCGGCGGTCGGGCTCGTCAGCTCGCTGCTGGCCTGGGAGCTGGAGCGCTCGCACGAGCTCGCCATCGTGCGCTCGATCGGCCTGACGCCACTCGGCGCGGCCGCGCTGATCGAGGCGCAGACCGGATTCATGGGGCTCGTCGCGCTGGTCGCGGCGATTCCGGCCGGGTTGCTGACGGCGCTCGTGTTGACTGACGTCATCAACCGGCGCGCCTTCGGGTGGCAAATTGACCTGCATCTGACAGCGACTCAGTTCACGGACGCGTTGTTGCTTGCGCTGGCGGCGGCGTTGGCGGCCGGGTTATACCCGGCCTGGCGGATGGCGACAGCGTCGATTGCGGCCGATATCCGGGAGGAGTGAGGGGCGATGTTGGTCGGACGCACGTGTGCCTGCGTTGCAGCCCTTGGAGCCGCGTTTTCAGTGGCCGAGGCGGCGGGGCCGCTGCCGGACGTGGGCATCTCGAGCAACGGCGCACGCAGCGGTGAATTTGCGCAGGTGCTCGGGCCCAGGACGATCGAGTTCCCGCGCGACCACGGGCCTCATCCGGATTATCGGCAGGAATGGTGGTACGTGACCGGCAACCTCGATACCGACGCGGGGGAGCGGTTCGGGTTCGAGCTGACTTTCTTTCGCTTTGCGCTGGCGCCGGAGCCGCCGAAAACGATGGTGTCAGGCTCATCGACCGGGCAACCGGTCGATAACGGTGTCGAGTCGCGCTGGCGCACCCGACAGATTTACATGGCCCACTTCGCGATCACCGACGTCGCTCGCGGGCGGTTCCGTTTCGCTCAGAAGTTGTCGCGCGGAGCGGTCGGGCTTGCCGGCGCCCGGATGCCGCCGTTGCATGTCTGGATCGACGACTGGTCGCTCGCGGCGGTATCTCCCGGGGAAACCTCCTGGAGCTTACATGCGGCCGAAAGCGGCTACGAGCTGACCCTCGACGCTCAGGCGCTCCTGCAACCCGTCCTCAACGGCGACCGGGGTTTCAGTCGCAAATCCAACGATCGGGGCTCGGCGAGCTATTACTACTCCATTCCGCGTGTGGCCGTTCGCGGCCGCCTGGTGCGCGCTGGCAAGCCGCTCGGCGTGCATGGTCTCGCGTGGGTCGATCGTGAATGGGGCAGCGGCTCCTTGAGCAGCAGCGAGCAGGGATGGGACTGGTTCGCGTTGCAACTCGAGGACGGCAGCTCACTCATGTTTTATGTCATGCGCCAGCATGACGGCCGGCGCGATCCGAACAGCGCCGGCACGTGGATCAGCGCCGCCGGGGAATCGCGAGCGCTGTCGAGCGAGCAGGTGCAGATCGAGGTGACCGATTATTGGACCAACCCGCGCGGCGACCGTTATCCCGGCCGCTGGCGTGTACGGGTTGCGACAGCCGGGATCGATGTCGACGTGCGTCCGGTGTTGCCCAACCAGGAGCTCACTGCCTCCGCCCGGTACTGGGAAGGGGCAGTGGACGTAACCGGGGTCAGCGCCGGCCAAAAGAGCGCCGGCCGCGGCTATGTGGAGCTCGTGGGGTACGCCGCGAAATAATCCCGCAAGCTGCGCGCAGGGAACATGGTTGCGGTCCCCGGGTGCTGGCGGACGCTGTGGTCTTGTTGGATGATGTCGAATCAAGGCTCGACTCACCTTGCCGTTGGACAGGAGATCCTCCATGCGATGCTCGTTCATTCCCGCGTTAGCCGCAGTGCTGGTTGCTGTTCCCGCCTTTGCGGCGCTCCCGGACGGCACCAAGGCGCCGGATTTCAGCGCGGATGCCTCACTCGCCGGCAAGACGTTCCATTTCTCGCTGGCGAAGGCGCTCAAGAAGGGTCCGGTCGTGTTGTATTTCTATCCGGCCGCGTTCACGCCGGGCTGTACAGTGGAGGCCCACGAGTTCGCCGAGGCGACCGACAAATTCAAGGCGCTCGGCGCGACGGTGATCGGCGTCTCGCACGACCCGATCGAGAAGCTCAACCAGTTCTCGGTGAGCGAGTGCCGCAACAAGTTCGCCGTGGCCTCCGATGCGGACGGCAGTGTCATGAAGGAATATGACGCGGTGTTGCCGATAAAGCCCGATTTCGCGAATCGCACGTCCTATGTCATCGCCCCCAGCGGCGAGATCATCTACTCATATACGGACCTGAAGCCGGACGCGCACGTCGAGAACACGATGGCCGCGGTGAAGAAGTGGCGGGACGAGCATAAGAAGTCGTGAGTGGCGTGCGCGCCGACCCACCGGCGCGTTGATGCGTTGAGGCTACGCGAGGTCCGCCAGGGCGGCGGGTACGTGACGCCGCAGCAGCAGGTTTTGCGCTTCCCATTGCTCCTTCGGTTCCAGCTTCTCCAGGAAGCGCACTTCGCCGCCGGCGAATACGGCTACCGGAATTCCGTCGCGATAGAGAACGCGGTTGCCGCTCAGGGAGGGTAGCCTCTGTCCTGGTGTCAGGATGCCCACCAGGTTGAGAGGGTCGGCCCCGGAGATCGAGACGTGATTTTGCGAGTGCGGCTTACGGCGTGTATCCCTCAGGAGACCTATGGCTTCAGGCAAGGCGTATTGCTCGCCGGTGAATCCAGCCACGAAGCGTCCGCCACGGATCTCACCTCTTGCCTCGAGGCGGCGATAGCACATCAGCAGATCACGCCATGGCGGAAGCCAATCCGCCTCGCGGGCCAACAGACGCCAGAATACAACTCCCCAGCGTCGCAGCAGGGTGCGTGCAATGTGCTCGATCGCTTCCTCGTCCTGTGGTCCGCGAGCCGTTTGAGCCTGCGAGTCCTCCGAGGGCAATTGCCGGCGCACCAGGGCCCAGCGGCCGGCGGCATCCATTCCGAACAGGGCGATCCGCCTGCGCCGCCGTCCGCCGGCTGCGGGTCTGCGGCGGTCCGTAGGAACCAACAGTGCGCGCAGGCCGCCAAAGCTGTCGGAGTTGACCATGCCCAGGGCAACGAGCTCAGCCAGGGCCTCTTCCGCCTGGGTGGGCAAAAGGCCTGCGCCATCGGCTATCTCATCGAAGAAGGATGCGCCATGCACGCGGATGTAGTCGGCGACGAGCTGCGCGCGGGAAGACACGTTCGTTGAATCCACTGCCCCCGTCAGGGACGACCAGACTCGGGTGTTGCGTCTCGCGAGCAGGACAACAGGCGTCCCGCGCACCGGAGCTGCGCTGCGCTCCGAATCGCTCTTGCGTCGAGCCAGGCGCGTCCAGACGAAGCGCCCCGCGAGGCACTGCTCGTCGAGCCACGCGGGCTCGTATTCGCTGATGCGATTGGGGAGGATCTCGGTCTCCCAGGCGCTGGCGGGTGCCTCGAAGCCCTCCAGTTGGGCGAGGATCGGGCCCACGGCGTCCGGTCCCTCCATCCGCCCCGTGGGCGTCACTCGCTGCCACTCGAACAGGAAGCGCAGGAAGTCGCGCGCTTCGACGGGCTGGATCTCGGCGCGCAGGCGTTTGACCGTGTAGCGATGGATCCGGGCCAGGAGGCGCCGCTCGCACCATTCGCCATCGGCTATGGCTCCGGGCGTGAATTGCCCGCGCATGGCGAAGCCCTCCGCCTGGAGGACCGCCAGTGCGCTCTCTATGGCGCTCACGGGCAAGTTCAGCGACGCCGCGATTGCCGCGGAGGTGATCGGCCCTACGCCTTCCAGGCGGCCGCGGACCACCTCGACCAAGGCATCCTCGCGGGTCCAGGGCTTCGCGTGCGCTGCCGGCACTTCGACTGAAGGCTCAGTGGCGGCGCGCGGGAACAACGCGCGGAATAGGGGCAAGCGCTCGGCGGTCAGCCACAGCACGGTTGGGCTCGCGGTGGCCGCGTTGCCGGAGGTCATCGCGTCGTCGAAGGTCAGGCGCGTCACTCGCCTCTGTTTGGCGAGGGTGCCGATGAGCTCTGGCCAGCCGGTTTGGCGTTGCACCTCAGCGTCGGTCAGGAATGTCAGCCATAAGAGCGCGTCATGCAGCTCGTCGGCGTTGGTGGCGTCGGGCCAGGCCTCATCGCACACACGCTGAATCGCCTCGGGGTCCAGCTTGCCAATGTCAGCCGCGCTTTCGGGATCGAGCCAGCGTCGGCTCATGACGGCCTGAGTGCGTCGTTCCTCGAGCGGCGCGTCGTCGAGATAGGCATACGGACGAGCGGTGAGGACTTCCAGGGCCAGGGGGGAGGGCTCGGTCAAGTCGCGGGCCACGACCTGGATTGCACCGCTCTCCAGGCCGCGCAGGAGGCGTTCGAAGCCCTGGACGTCCATGGCCTCCTCGAGGCAGTCATGGATGGTCTGGCGCACGAGCGGATGGTCGGGAATTTCCAGCTCGCCGGGCAGATTCTCGGCGCAGGCGACCTGGTCCGGAAACACCGAGGTCAGCAGATCTTCCGCGGCCATGCGGGCGAGCGGCGCGGCGACCTTCTTACCACCCCGCAAGCGCGGGAGTGCCAGCGCGATGGTGGCGCTCCAGCGCCAACGCGCGGGAAACATCGGCGCGGCGCACAGAGCCTGCACGAGCAGGGGTCGCACGGTGTTGGAATGGAGGTAGCGGGCAACCTCGGCGAGCTCGAAGCTGTGCGCCGTCGTCAGCGACAGGATGATGGTGTCTTCGGTCGCCGCCGCCTGCAGCTCGAAGTTGAACGAGCGGCAGAATCTCTTGCGCAGGGCGAGCCCCCAGGCGCGGTTGATCCGGCTGCCGAACGGCGAGTGAATGACGAGCTGCATGCCGCCGGTCTCGTCGAAGAAGCGCTCGAAGACGATGGTGTCGCGCGTCGGCAGCACGCCGAGCGCCCCGCGCGCGGCCGAGAGATAGTTCACGAGTTGCACCGCCGCCGGCGCCTGGATGCCGACTTCGTCGACGAGCCAGCGCAGCGCGGCGGCGGGTGTGTTTGAGCCCAGCCGCTCCTCGATCTCCTTGCGCAGCCGCGACACGCTGTTGGACAGCTCGTCCGTGCGGCCAGGCGCTTCGCCGAGCCAGAAGGGAATCGATGGAGGTTGGCCGTGGGCGTCTTCGACGCGGACGCGTCCCTGCTCGACGCGGAGGATACGGTAGGAGACGTTGCCGAGTTGGAATATATCGCCCTGCAGGCTCTCGACCGCGAAGTCCTCGTTAACCGTGCCGACGAAGGTCGCCTGCGGCTCGAGGATCACCTGGTAGTCGGCGTTGTCCGGAATCGTGCCACCCGAGGTGAGCGCAGTGAGGCGCGCGCCGCGGCGGCCGCGGAGCTGGTGGTTCACGGCGTCGTGGTAGATCAAGGCGCCGTGGCGGCCGCGCCGGGTGGTGAACCCTTCGGCGAGCATGCGGACGACTTCATCGAACTCCGCGCGCTCCAGCGAGCGATAGGGATACGCGCCGCGAAGGAGCTCGAAGAGGCCCTCGTCATCCCACTCGCGCGCGGCCACTTCGGCCACGATCTGCTGCGCGAGGACATCGAGCGGTTTCGCCGGAATCGCGAGGCGATCGAGCTCGCCCCGACGCACTGCATCCAGCAGAGCCGCGCACTCCACCAGATCGTCCCGCGAGAGCGGAAAGAGCCTGCCTTTGGGCGTACCGCCTATGGAGTGACCGGAGCGGCCCACGCGCTGCAGAAACGCTGCAATCGAGCGGGGCGAGCCGATCTGGCACACGAGGTCCACATCGCCGATGTCGATGCCCAGCTCGAGCGATGCCGTCGCCACCAGCGCCTTCAATTGTCCGCTCTTGAGCCGGCGCTCCGCATCGAAGCGCAACTCCTTGGCCATGCTGCCATGATGCGCGGTGACCAACTCGTCCCCGACACGCTCCGACAAGTGGCGTGCGATGCGCTCCGCGTGGCGCCGTGTGTTGACGAAGATGAGGGTGGTACGGTGCCCGGTCACCAATTCGGCGAGCCGGTCGTAAACCTGCGTCCAGACCTCACCCGACATCACCGCTTCGAGCGGTGCCGGCGGGATCTCGATCTGCAGATCGCGATCGCGGACGTGCCCGGAATCGATGATCGTGCAGTCGGCCCGGCCCGCGGCGTCGATCTGCCGCGTGCCTACGAGGAAGCGCGCGACTTCCTCGATGGGCTTCTGCGTGGCGGACAATCCAACACGAGTCAGCTTTCGTCCCGCCAGGGCTTCCAGGCGCTGCAGCGACAAGGCCAGATGCAGGCCGCGCTTGGTTCCGACCATCGCGTGAATCTCGTCGACGATCACAGTGCGAGTCGTCGCGAGCATCTTACGGCCGGATTCCGAGCCGAGCAGGATATACAACGACTCCGGCGTCGTGACCACGATGTGCGGCGGCCGCTTTCGCATCGCCGCGCGCTCGTGTTGCGGAGTGTCTCCCGTGCGAACGAAGGTGCGGATGTCGACGTCGGGCAGGCCGAGGGCCTGCAATTCCGTGCGGATGCCGGCCAACGGGGCCTCGAGATTGCGGCGGATGTCGTTCGAGAGAGCCTTGAGCGGTGAGACGTAAACGATGTGAGTCTCATCGGCCAGACCGCCGCCTTCGACGCCCTCACGCACGAGTTGCTCGATCGCGGCGAGGAACGCCGCGAGGGTCTTGCCCGACCCCGTGGGGGCGGCGATCAGGACATGGCGTTGCGCCTGGATGGCAGGCCAGGCTTGCTCCTGGGGCGCGGTGGGCGCGTCGAACGTTCGGTTGAACCAGTTGGCGACGGCGGGGTGGAAAGTGGAAAGAACGGCCACGCTAGGGGTTTTCCGGGGTCAGCGAGGTGAGGGGCGGGGGCGCCCATGTAAAACTATTGAAGCACAGCAGGGGCCGCGGAGACACCCCGTGGCGGCGGCGCTGGCGTCTATACAGTAGGGCCCTCGGGAGCGAGCTGTATTGGGGCAGCGAGCCCAGCTGTGCCTGTGAGGCCCGTGATCGCGCCCGCCGTCCGCGGAGTGTGGGTTTTGGCTCATGCACGGCAAACCGGAGTAAAGTACCGCGGGGCCGTATGGGGCTAGAGGTGCGGATGGATGTGGAATAAAGCGACGGACGTCGAAGAGTCGTTCCGCAACAAGGCGATCTGGGGGTCTGCCGCTGCCGTGGTCGTGGTAATTGCCGGCATTGGTGCTTACTACCGCTACTACTCGCAGCCGGGTGTCCCCGAAAAGGTGCACGAGACGCGTCCACCAGCGCCGCCGCCCACAACGGCGGATAATGACGGGATTCAGCACCCGATTCCGTCCACCGGCGCCGATTCGGCAGCGCTCCCGGCGCTGAATCAGAGCGATCAGGTCGTCCGCGATTCCTTGGCGGGCCTCCTCGGCCAGAGGCCGGTAGAGCAGTTTCTCGTGCCGGACAACCTCGTCCGCCATATCGTCGTCACGATCGATAATCTTCCCCGTAAAAAGGTCGCCGTCGATCTGCGCCCCATCAAGCCCACTCAGGGGGAGACTGTGGTGGCCAACCAAGGCGACACGAGCACGCTGAGCAGCGCGAACTACGCGCGCTACGCGCCCTTCGTGCACCTCGTGGAGTCGACGGATCCGAAGACGCTGGCAACCGTTTACTTCCGTCTCTACCCGCTGTTCCAGCAGGCCTATGAGGATCTCGGATATCCGGGACGGTTCTTCAACGACCGGCTGGTCGAGGTGATCGATCACCTGCTGGCGGCGCCCGAGCCGCAGGGCCCGATCGGGCTCGTGCAGCCGAAGGTCTTCTACCAGTTCGCGGACCCGAAGCTCGAGGACCTCTCGGCGGGGCAGAAGCTGCTGATTCGGATGGGGTCGGCAAACGAGCGCAGCCTGAAGGCGAAGCTGCGGGAGCTGCGCGCCGATCTGGTGCAGAGCGGGCCGGGAGGCGCAGGCTCGGCCCCGAAGGCGGCCGAGCAGAAGTAACCTCGAGGAGACGACGCAACAGTCCGTGCAGGTAATGGGTATGAACGCAGTCAGTGGGTACGAGCCGGGGCTGGCCAAGCCGCTCGAATACCTCAGGTCGGTGCTGATTCCGAGCGAGACGCTGGAGGCGTGGGCAATCCAGCGCCGTGTGTTCGCGCTCACGCACCGGCGGCTGCTCATAGCAGCGACGAGCGGAAGGCTCATCCTGCTGGCGCGCAAGCTTCTGGGCGGGTTCGATGTCTCCGACATCCGCTGGCAGGATCTGGAGGAGGTCACCCTGCACGTGGGGATGTTGGGAGCCGATCTCCTCATCCGCGCGGGCCGGGCCACCGACCTCGCCTCGCAGGGCAGCCAGGGCTCGCAGCGGCTGCAGTTCCAGGGCCTGCGCAAGGAGCAGGCGCAGGCGGTCTACCGGATTTGCCAAGCTCAGGATCAGGCGTGGCGGGAAAAGCGCCGCGTGCGCGAGCTGGAAGAGCTACGCGCCCGTTCCGGCGGAATCCAGGTCACCTCGGGTGCCGGCAGCTACCCTCCGGGAGTGTCGGGGCAGCCGGACGCCTTACGCCGGCTGCAGGAGGCGAAACAGATGCTGGATGGCAAGCTCATCACCGACGCGGAATACGAGGCGATCAAGGCGAAGATCGTTTCTTCGTGATGCTGCGGAGCAAAGATTCCGAGTGACGCGACTGCTGTTTGTTCTCATTGCCGCCGCGGGCCTTGCGGGTTGCGGCCAGGGTGAGTCCGAGTCGCACCAGGGCCTGGTGCTGCGCTCGCGGCTGCAGTTCTTCTCGCCCGACCTGCAGGTCGCGCGCGATCCGCTCCCCCGCGGCACCTTCCGGCTCTTCTTTCCCTACATTGCCGGGGACTTGTATGGCCCGGCAACCACGGGCGATTTCATCCGCCCGGTAATCAACGCCGACTACACCTTCGAGATCGACTTTGGCCGCGTGCAACAGGACCTGTCGCGCTCGCTGCAGCCCACGGAGTTCAGTCTCGACTATCTCAAGATCGATCCGCCCGACGCGCGGCTCGCGCGGCTCGCGCCGATCGCGCTGCAGCCGGACGGTATCGAGCAGGTGGCCACCATCGATTGGATCGATGCGGTCACCCATGAGCGGCTCATGCTCGTGTACGTGGACAGGCCCGCACGCATCACGGGGGCACTGGTGAGGGAGGACTACACCATCAGCTACAACGTGCGCGCCAGGGCAGCCGGCTACATCTGGATCGCCCGCCGGCAAACCGACGAGGGCGAGCAGATGTATACCGAAGTGGAAAAGCCGGAGTCCGTGGTTCTGGCGCTCACGCCGCCGCCGCCAGCCGCGAAGCCGCCCGGCGGTCCGCAGAAAGTGGCCTTGCCGGCGGGCCAAGCCATTCCCGCCCCTCAGGCTCTCGAGCCTGCAGCCGGCCAGCAAAGTGCAATTATGCACAAGTAATCCACAGGCGCTCCACAGCCGGGCCGCGTTATGCTCGGAGCATGGCTTTGAGATTTCCGAGACGACGCAGCCCCCGCAGCGAGCCGGCCGTGCTGGGTACCTATACCTTCCCCAGTCGTACGGTGCAGATCCTGCAGACGCAGGACGAGCGCATCCAGTGGACGTGTGATTGCGAGAAATTTCGCCGTCAGACCACGCACAAGGAGCCGCTCTGGTGCAAGCACATCGCGAAGGCGGCCGCCCGCCGCTCCATCGAGCGCCTCACGCGCCGCGTGGCGGTCACGCGGGCCGCGGAGAGGTAAGAGCCTGTCCGACCGATGATGCGCCTGCCGCCGCGGCGGGCCGGCAGGCTGTTGGTTGCAGCGCCGGCCGAACTGAGGGTGCGGAGCCTGGCTCAATATTCGTCGTATTTTTTCGCGCTGCCGCGGACTTTCCCGGCCGGGTAGCGGCGTTCGTTCTCCTGGATTTTCGCCGCCGCGGCGGCGAGCAGATCCAACCCCAGCTTGTCGGCGAGCCGCACCAGATAGATCAACACGTCGGCGGCCTCGGCACGGATGCGGCCGAGTTGCTGTGCATCCGGGGCGCTGCTCTGCGCCTGCGTCAACCACTGGAATTCGGCCGCGAGCTCGCCGGCCTCGGCCACCAGCGCCATGGCGAGGTTTTTCGGCGAGTGGAACTGTTCCCAGTCGCGCTCGGCGGCGAACTGCCGCAGGCGCAGCGCCAGATCGTTCAAAGATGTCGGGCTCATGGGAGTGCAGCGGCCTCCGGTGGAATTACCGGCAAGCATACCCGCCCGCAGCCCGGCGTCGAAAGCAGCCGCCTGGCGCTTGCCGACGGGCGGCGTGAGCGGGGCATCCCACGCACAGCGCGGAGCCGCAAACGGCCGCAGCAGGCAATCATTGCCCGACAGGCTGCTCGGGCTGTTTGTCGAAATCGCACCTTGTTGGCAAGTCCTGAGCCGCCGCCGGCGGCGCGCAGTGACGCACATTCAGGAGGCGTTCAGCTTGCCGCACTGTTTTGTTGCCGAAACACGCGACAGCGCGGCCGCGGGCGCGGGGCCCGAAAATTGCGAGGCTTCGGCATGTGTTGGGGCGGTGCAGGACCGCTGAAGGAGGCTTAAATGATCCGACTCCGGTTCAATTCGCTGGCCGGGACGGACCCCGCGACCCTCGGGCCCGCGCCGTTCTTCCGGGTGGCGGGGCCGTTGTTGCAACAAGGGCCGGAGCGCAGGCTCATCGCCCGGTATTTCGATCATCACTGGGAGATCGGCAGCCGTTTCGTGTCGAGTTATGAATGTGTGGATGCGGTGTTGCTGCACTTCGAGGGGCCGAGCGGCGCGACCTCGAAGGTGCACGGACCTTTCCAACAGGTGCGCTTCCCCAACGGCTCCTGCTATGCCGATCGGACGCTGTTTGCGGAGCTCGTGGAACATCAGAGCGCCCCGCAGGGTCCCGCCGATGCGCCCGGAGACGACGGCGGCCACGGCCGCTGGCTGCATCTGAACGATCTCACGCGCTGGCCGGTACTGGTCATCAGTCCCGTGGCGCCGGGCCTCATGCCTCGATGAGGCCGTGCCGGATCGCGAGCAGCGTGAGCTCGGACTGGTTCGACACGCCGAGCTTCTGTTTGATGTTGTAGAGATGAGTGCCGACGGTGGAGGCGGAGAGCTTCAGGTCGTCGGCGATGCGCTGCACCGTCGCGCCGCCGGCGAGACGGACGAAAACCTCGAATTCGCGCTCGGAGAGGCGCTCCACGGGCGATTTGACCCCGCCCTCGATCTCGGCGAGCGCGAGCTTTTGCGCGAGGCTGACGTCGATATAGCGCCGGCCGGCGGCCACGGTGGTCACCGCCTCCAGAAGGGCTTCCGGAGCGCTGCGCTTGGAAAGAAAGCCGAGGGCGCCCTCCCGGAAGGCGCGCCGCGCATGCATGGGATCGTCGTGCGCCGAAAGGGCGAGAATGCGCGCCTGCGCATGATGAGCCCGTATCCGCTTCAGCGCCTCGAGTCCGCCCATCCCGGGCATCGCGATATCCATGACGAGCACGTCGGGCGTGAGCTCTTCATACCGCTGGCAGGCGGCTTCGCCCGATTCGGCTTCTCCGACCACCGCGACCTGCGCATGCGATTGCAGAAGCAGACGGAACCCCGTGCGCACCACGGCGTGATCGTCGACGAGCAGAACGCGAATCATGTTGCCACCGCCGTTGGCATCTTGGCCGTCACGAGCGGTATTTCCGCGGTCAGGCAAACACCGTGCGGATCGCGATTGCCAATGGTGAGCCGACCCCCGAGATGCTCCACGCGCTCGGTCAGCCCGCGCAAACCGAAGTGGCCGGGGCGTGACCAGCCAGCAGGCAAGCCCACGCCGTCGTCACTGACCGTGACGATCATTCGCTGTGCCTGCGGCTGCGCGCGCGCGCCGCCGCTCTCGAGTTTTATTTCGATGTGCGCGGCATGCGCGTGCCGGAGCGCGTTGATGAGGCCCTCCTGCACGACGCGATAGGCGGCGAGCGTCACGCTCGGACCGAGATCGGAGGGCAGGTCATGGCGCAGGGACAGGGTGATCGCCGGGTTGCGCCGCTGCCAGTCGCGCACGAGATTCTCCAGCGTCTCCGCGAGTCCGAGCGTATCCAGGGAAACCGGCATCAGCCGGGGAATGAGCCCGTGCATGGCATCGTAGAGCCGCCCCGCTTCGTCCGAGATCAGCCGTGCCGCATCGCTCATGGGCGGCTCGGTGGATTGGGCGGCGATCGCCAGGGCGAGGCTGCGGATCGCGGTCACCGACTGTCCAAACTCATCATGCAGCTCGTGCGCGATGAGGCGCCGCTCTTCCTCGACCCGTTGCTCGACGAGCAATGACATCTCGCGACGCTCCTCCAGGCGGGTTTCCGCTTCCCGCGCCTTGCGCTCGGCCTGGACGTTGTCTTCCACCGCCTGCGCCATGCGATTGAACGCCGTGCCGATCGCGCTTGCTTCGGTTCCGGGAAGCGGCGGCAGGCGGAACGTCAGCTCGCCGCGCTGGATGCGCCGCAGACCGTCGGCAATCGCCGGGAAGGGAGCGAGTGCCCGGTCGACCGACCAGAACGCCAGTCCGTTCACCGCCACCAACATGATCACGGCGACCGAGAGCAACTCGGTGATGTCGTCCCAGGCGTCCAGTATGGCCCGCGAAGCCTGTGCCTGCACGACCAACTGCGCGCCACCCGGCAAAGGAAAGGTGTGCCGGGCCGTCTGTGGCGCGATCAGGTGGGCAAACCACGCGGGAGCTTCGTGTCCGGCCTTGTAGGTCGGCGGCGGCGAGGTGTAGAGAACCTCGCCGGCCGGCGTGCGCAGGATGATGTCGTTGGCACGGATGTGCCCGAGCTGTTGCAGAAACTGGAGCACGACCTGCGTGCCGCCCGTGCGGGAATAGATAACGGCCAGCCGGCCGAGAAGTTGCGAGGCGACCCCGTTGGCCGCCTCGATTTCCTCGCGCACGGACGAGCGGGTGTTCTGGATCTCCTCCGTCAGCAGCACGGCCACGAACACGGCGGTGAGGCCGGCCACGACGAGGTTCAGGCGAGTGCGCAGCTTCATGGACGGATGGTAACGCGGCGCTTCCGTGCCGCGCAGCAGGAGCGTTGCCGCAGGCCCTGCATCCGAAGGGGGCACGGATCCGGGCTCATGATAATCATGAGCCCACTTTAATGATCGGCCGGATTCGCGCCCTGGCGCGCTGCGGAAGGATGGAGGCGCTTACACATGAGGAGCATCGTCATGAAGTGGGAAACACCGCAAGCTGTTGATTTCCGGTTCGGCATGGAAATCACGATGTACATCGCCAAGCGCTGATCGCGCATGGGGCAAGGAGCCTGGCCGGCTCGAGCGGGGCTCGCCCGCCCGAGCCGGCCGGACTCCCGGCCTGCGGCCGCAAGGCGGCCGTCCGTTCCGAGTCACGCCCGTTGAAAATCCGAGTGCTAGGTTCCGCAGCCGGCGGCGGGTTCCCGCAGTGGAACTGCAACTGCCGCAACTGTGCCGGGGTCCGCAGCGGCGAGCTACGCACACGGGCCCGGACACAATCCTCGATCGCCGTGTCCGGCAGTAGTCCCGGGGCGTGGGCCCTGGTCAATGCCTCGCCGGACATCCTGGCCCAGCTCCAGGCGAGCGCTGTTCTGCAGCCCGCGCGTACCATCCGCGATACGGCCATCGCCGGTATCGTTCTCGTCGACGGGCAGATAGATCACACGACCGGGCTCTACATGTTGAGAGAAGCTACCCGTCCGTGGCCGCTCTGGTGCACAGACGGTGTGTACGCCGATCTCACACGCGGCAATCCCGTCCTCGAGGTCCTCTCCCACTACTGCGGAATCGACCGCCGCCCGATCGATCTCGAGGGTGATGGATTCAGCGTCGCAGGCGTCACGGGCGTGTGGTGGCGCGCATTGCCGGTGGCCAGCAAGCCTGCGCCCTACTCGCCCAACCGCGAGTCACCGCTCCCCGGAGACAACATCGCGCTGTTGATCGCCGCCGAGGATAGTGGGAAAACAGCGCTCTACGCCCCCGGGCTGGGCGCGATCGAGCCGCCCGTGTGGAAGGCGATGCAGGCCGCCGACTGCGTGCTGGTGGACGGGACGTTCTGGAGCGACGAGGAGATGCTCCGGCTCGGCCTGTCCCGCAAGCGCGCCCGCGACATCGGCCATCTGCCGCAGAGCGGCGCGGGTGGCATGCTCGAATGGCTGGCGCGGCTGCCTGCGGCCACCCGCAAGATCCTGATCCACATCAACAACACCAATCCCATACTCGATGAGAGCTCGCCGCAGCGCGCCGAGCTGCAGCAGCGCGGAATCGAAGTCGCCTGGGACGGAATGGAGATCGTGCTGTGACGCAAGCCCCGTGGCCGGCGCACGAATTCGAGCAGCGGCTGCGCGATCAGGGCCGTGCGTACCACATTCATCATCCGTTCAACGTGATGCTGAACTCGGGACAGGCGAGCCCGGCCCAGATCCGCGGCTGGGTGGCGAATCGCTTCTATTATCAGATCAGCATCCCGATCAAGGACGCGGCCATTCTCGCCAACTGCGACGATCGGGCGGTGCGGCGCAACTGGGTGCAGCGGATTCTCGACCACGATGGTCACGGCGACGATCCCGGCGGCATCGAGTCGTGGTTGCGCCTGGCGCAGGCCGTCGGTCTCGAACGGGGGCAGGTTGAGAGTCTGTCGGAGGTGCTTCCCGGAGTGCGCTTTGCCGTGGATGCCTACGTGAATTTCGCGCGCCGTGCGCCGTGGCCGGAGGCGGTCTGCTCATCCCTCACCGAGCTGTTTGCGCCGCAGATTCACCAACAGCGGCTCGCCGGCTGGCCGGACCACTATCCGTGGATCGACCGCTCCGGGCTGCATTACTTCCAGAGCCGCATGAGCCTCGCGCGCCGTGATGTCGAATTCGGGCTGGCCGTCACGCTCGAGCGCTTCAAGACCCGCGAGCAGCAGGAGCGGGCGCTGCAGATCGTGCAATTCAAGCTCGATGTGCTGTGGCAGATGAACGATGCCATGGCGCTTCGCTATGGAGTGAAAACATGAGCGCCGTCAGCGAGAGCGCCCGGCCGGTGGTCGGGCGCGGTTTCCGACTGCAGTGGGAGCCGGCCCAGGAGGCGCATGTGCTCCTCTACCCGGAGGGAATGGTCAAACTCAACAGCAGCGCCGCTGCGATCCTGACTCGCTGTGACGGGGTCCGGACGGTTGCGGATATCGTCGCGGACATCGAGCGCACCTATGGCGCGACGGGGCTGTCGCCCGACGTCACGGCGTTCGTGGCCATGGCCCAGGAGAAGAGTTGGCTGGAGATGCGCGAGTGAGCGGGACCGCGACAGCGCCAGCCGGCGGGGATGAGGCCGTGCCGCCCCGGCCCGGGCCGCCGTTGTGGCTGCTCATGGAGCTCACTTACCGCTGCCCGCTCCATTGCGTGTTCTGCTACAACCCGACCGACTTCGCAACAACGGGCCAGGAGCTGGAGACGCAGGACTGGCTGCGTGTGCTGCGCGAGGCCCGTGCGCTCGGTGCCGTGCAGCTCGGCTTGTCCGGCGGTGAGCCGCTCGTGCGCGAGGACCTCGAGGTCATTGTGGCCGAAGCGCGTTCGCTCGGGTTCTACACCAATCTCATCACTTCCGGGGTCGGCATGACCGAGGCTCGCATCGCGGCCCTCAAGCGTGCCGGGCTCGATCACATCCAGCTCTCGTTCCAGGACAGCTCGCGCGAGATGAACGACTTCCTGAGCAGCACGCGCACGTTCGAGCTGAAGGCGAAGGTGGCCGCGCTCATCCGCAAGTACGAGTACCCCATGGTGCTCAACGTCGTGCTGCATCGGCTGAATATCGATCACGTGGCGGAGATACTCCAGCTGGCGGAGCGGCTCGGCGCCGAGTACGTCGAGCTCGCCAATACGCAGTATTACGGCTGGGCGTGGCTCAACCGCGCGCACCTCCTGCCGAGCCGCGAGCAGCTGCTCAGGGCCGAGGAGACGCTGGAGCGCTTTCGGGCGCGGCCGGGGCAGAAGATGCGGATCTTCTTCGTCGTGCCGGATTACTTCGAGACGCGGCCGAAGGCTTGCATGAACGGACTCGGCTCGGTATTCCTGACCGTCACGCCGGATGGGACCGCGCTGCCCTGCCATGCCGCGCGCATGTTGCCGGGCTTCACCTTCCCTAACGTACGTACGGACACCGTCAAGAGCATCTGGTACGACTCGCAGGCGTTCAATCACTTCCGCGGCACCGGATGGATGAAGGAGCCGTGCCGCAGCTGCCCGGAGAAGACGCGGGATTTTGGCGGCTGCCGCTGCCAGGCTTTCCTGCTCACCGGCGATGCGGCCAATACCGACCCGGTGTGCGATCTCTCGGTGCACCACCACCTCGTAACGGCCGCAGTGGCGGCGGCTAACGCCGGGAACAACGGCGACACCGCGGCTGCCGAAAAGCCGCTGGTCTTTCGCGATCATCGCCTTTCGATTCCGGTCGTCGTCGAGGGCCGGCGCGGCGAAGCGGGCATATGAGTTGCTGCATGGGGGCGATAGGGCACAAGGTGGGTCAGGTGTGTGAAATCGCGCCACGGTCCGCAACACAGGCCGGAAAGCGACTGCGGCCTCGAGCGAGGCGCTCGCAGTGAGGATGATCGGACGCTCGATCACAAGGTGACCAACCCGCGCCACGAGCGTAACAATTCCCTTCGAGAGAACACCGGTGCCGCAGACTGCGGCCCGCATGAGGCTGCTCGCATTCGTCCCGACGACCCTCACGGACGCGCTGCCGCCCATCCCACGGAGATTCCCAAGAAGGGCTGGCGCGACATCTTCATGCGTGTCTGGCAGAACCTCGGCCGCGACAATGCTTCGCTCGTCTCGGCAGGGATCGCGCTCAACGCGATGCTCGCCGTCTTTCCGGCCCTGGCCGTGCTCGTCTCGGTCTACGGCATGTTTGCTTCGCCGGAGAACGTGTTGCAGGAGCTCGGGCCGTTCCTGAGCATTCTGCCCGGCGACGCCGCGAAGCTGCTCACGGACCAGCTGCAGATCCTCACCAGGCCGAAGAGTCACACGCTGGGCTTCGGTGCGGTCGCCGGAACCATAGTCGCGCTCTGGAACTCGCGCCAGGGGATGGTGGCTCTCATGACGGCCACCAACATCGCCTATAACCAGCGCGAGCGGCGCGGCTTCTTGCGTCAGATCGCCATCTCGATCGTGTTCTCGCTCGCAGCGATGCTCATCTTCCTCCTGATGCTTCTGGTAGGGGTGGCTGTGCCGCTGCTGCTGCAGGCGGCGCCTCTCGGACGCGGCGTCACGGTCGTGGTGCTGGTCGTCCGCTGGGTCTTGTTGTGGTCGTTCGCCGTGTTGGGTTTTTCGCTGGCTTATCGTTTCGCGCCGGATCGACAGCCGCCGAAGTGGCGCTGGGCCACCTGGGGGTCCGCGATAGCGGCGACCGTGTGGATCGTGGGCAGCCTCGCGTTCGCCGCGTACGTGCAGAACTTCGGCAGCTACGGTGTGACGTATGGGGCCCTGGGCGGGATGATCGTGCTGCTGATGTGGTTCTACCTGATGGGATTTACCATAGTGCTCGGTGCCGAGATCAATGCGGAGATGGAGCATCAGACGGCGGTGGACACCACTGAGGGCCCGCCGGCTCCGATGGGCCAGCGCGGCGCCTACGTAGCCGACACGCTCGGCCGAACGACCCGCTAGTCCGGTTCCGCGAGCGCTCTGGCGCCCGATCAGGCGTAGCGCCCGACTACAGCGCGGACTCGATCAGCTCGGTGTCCGTAGGAGCACCCAGGCTGGACTTCAGCCGCCGCGCCCATATGTTGGAGCAATGGGCTACAATTCCTGCCCTGAAGCCTCTGCAGCCAGCCGGCCTTCAGAGCCCCTGCCTGCCCCTTTCGAGGTGTCTTCGTGAACGCAACTCCCGCCGTGCCCGCGGCTGCTGCTCCTGAGTCTTCCCCCGCGTCCGGTTTCCGTGACCTGAACCTGGATCCGGCAGTGCTGCAGGCGCTGGCGGATGTGGGCTACGAGCTGCCGACCCCCATCCAGGCCGCCACCATCCCACCCTTGCTGTCCGGCGCGGACCTGCTGGGGCAGGCGCAGACCGGCACCGGCAAGACGGCGGCGTTCGCATTGCCCGTGCTGTCGAAGATCGACCTCGGCCGGGCGCAGCCGCAGGCGCTGGTCCTGGTGCCCACGCGTGAGCTGGCGATCCAGGTCGCCGAAGCGTTCCAGAGCTATGCGGCGCACATGCAGGGCTTCCACGTCCTGCCGATCTACGGCGGCCAGAGCTATACCCCGCAGATGAAAGGCCTCAAGCGGGGCGCACACGTGGTCGTCGGAACGCCGGGACGGGTCATGGACCATATCAAGCGCGGCACGCTCGACTTGAGCGGGCTGAGCTTTCTCGTGCTCGATGAGGCGGACGAGATGTTGCAGATGGGATTCATCGACGACATCGAGTGGATCCTGGAGCAGACCCCGCCGGCGCGCCAGGTGGCGCTGTTCTCCGCGACACTGCCTGCGGCCATCCGGCGGATCGCGCAGAAACATTTGCGCGCTCCCGTCGAGATCACGATCCAGAGCAGGACCAGCACGGCGGCCAACATACGGCAGCGCTACTGGCTGGTGAGCGGCTTCCACAAGCTCGACGCCCTCACGCGCATTCTCGAGGCCGAGACGTTCGATGGCATGTTGATCTTCGTGCGCACGAAGCTGGAGACCGTCGATCTGGCGGAGCGGCTGCAGGCGCGTGGCTTCGATGCTGCCGCTCTCAACGGGGATATTCCTCAACAGCAGCGCGAGCGCACGGTCAATGCTCTGAAAGCAGGCAAGGTCGATATCGTGGTGGCCACTGACGTTGCCGCCCGTGGCCTGGACGTCGAGCGTGTCTCGCACGTCGTCAACTACGACGTGCCGTACGACAGCGAATCGTATGTCCACCGCATCGGGCGCACGGGGCGGGCGGGCCGCAAAGGCGAGGCGATCCTGTTCATCGCTCCGCGTGAACGCAACATGTTGCGGATCATCGAGCGCGCCACACGGCAGACTATCGAGCAGATGAGTCTGCCGTCGATCGCCGATGTCAACGAGCAGCGCGTGGCTCGATTCAAGCAGCGCATCACCGAAGCCGTGACGGCGGGCGAGGGGGCGATTTTCAGAGAGCTCCTCGAGGAATTCGAGCGGGAGCAGAACGTCCCGGCCATCGACATCGCGGCTGCGCTCGCCAGCATCCTGCAGGGCGGCGCGCCTTTGCTGTTGCCCGAGAAGCCCGAGAATGTCGAGCGCGTGACAACGGAGACGCGGTCGTCCGGCCGCGAGCGGCGCGGCGAGTCTCGCGGTGATGGCAGGCGCGAGCGGCGAGGAAAATCGGAAACGCATGCGGATCGTCAGCATGAGAAGCCGGAATCGCGTGCGGCCCGGCGCGAAGGGCACGGTGGAAAGTCGCAGTTGCGTCCCGAAGCGCCGCAGCATCGGGACGATGACGCGCCTGCGCGCAAGCGGCGCGCTGGGCGGCATGAGATCGCATTCGAGACGTACCGCGTCGAGGTGGGCCACGTGCACGGCGTAAAGCCGGGGAATATCGTCGGCGCCATCGCGAACGAGGCGGGTCTCGAGGGCCGTCATATCGGACACGTCGATATCCGCGAGGATCACAGCTTCGTCGATCTGCCCGAGGGCATGCCGAAGGAGATTTTTCGCAGTCTGAAGAAGGTCCGCGTCGTGGGACGCGAGCTGCAGATCGCGCATGCGGGCCACAAGCCTCAACGGCCAGCCGCACAGGAGTGAGATGCAGATCTGGGTGGACGCCGATGCCTGCCCCGCTGTGATCCGGGAAATCCTCTTCCGTGCCGCGGAGCGCACGGGGGTGCGCATGACACTCGTCGCCAACAAGCCGCTGCGGCTGCCCATCGCGCCGAACTTGCGGTCTATGCAGGTCCCGCAGGGATTCGACGCCGCCGACAAGCGCATCGTGGAGTTGATGGAACCGGATGACCTCGTCGTCACAGCCGACGTGCCGCTCGCGGCAGCGGCGATCGAGAAGGGCGGAATCGCCCTCAATCCGCGCGGGGATCTCTACACGAAGGAAAACGTGCGCGAGCGTCTCTCGGTGCGGAACTTCCTGGATGAGTTGCGCAGCGGCGGCGTGAACACGGGCGGTCCGCCGGCGCTCAGTCAGAGGGAGCGGCAGTTGTTTGCCAACCAGTTGGATACCTGGCTGGCCAAACGAGCGAAGATCGTGGGAGACTCGTGATATGGCGGTAAGACCGGTATTGAAAATGGGGACGCCGCTGCTCAGGCAGGTTGCCCTTCCGGTGGCGCGCTTCGACGCCGACCTGGCGTCTCTGGTCACTGATATGGACGATACGATGCGCGCGTTGAGCGGCGCTGGAATAGCGGCGCCGCAGATCGGTGTGGACCTCCGCGTCGTCATCTTCGAGCTGCGCGAGAACCCGCGCTATCCGCATGTCTCACCGGTGCCGTACACCGTGCTGGTGAATCCGGTGTTGACGCCGCTCGGTGAGGAGGAAGAGGAGGGATGGGAAGGCTGTCTGTCGGTACCGGGATTGCGGGGCCTGGTGCCTCGCTTCAGGCGCTTGCGCTACCAGGGTTTTGATCTGCACGGCACGCCCATCGACCGCACCGTCGAAGGCTTCCATGCGCGCGTCGTGCAACACGAGGTCGATCACCTCGATGGCGTGCTCTTTCCCCAGCGCGTGCGCGACCTGCGCAACTTTGGGTTCGAGGATGCGCTCATCGGGCAGATGACCCCGATGCCGGACTGAGAGGCAACCAGCGCTCGGGAGCTCGCATGAGCTCCCAGCTCCCGGATGGTTAAGGCGCCGGCTGCCGCAGACCGGGCGTGGTACCGCTCCCTGTCCGGACATCGCGGGCCATTCGGATGGCGGGCTCGACGCCCTGGTAATAGCCCGGCACACGTCCCAGCTCGCGGTACCCCAGGTTGGAATAGAACGCGAACGCGGCGTCGTTCGTGGCCCGCAGCTCCAGGCCGATGATGAAGGTACCCGCGGTGAAGGCGGTTTCCTCCAGCCACTTCATCAGGCGGCGGGCAACTCCGCGACGACGGTGCGCCGGATCGACGGCGAGCAGATTCAGGTGGGCCACGTCATCAGCGTAACGCATGATCGCGAAGCCGCTCACGACATCGGCCGCACGCGCCGTCAACACGATGCTTTCCGGATGGCGGATGTGCCACGTGATGCGTGAGGAGGACCAAGCAGGCTTCAGTCCCGTCTCCACATACTCGTGTGACATCGCAGCGAGCCGGGTAGCGTCTGCTACGCGGGCCAGTTCAAGACTGTAGTCGTCGCGGTAGTCGTCCACGGCGCAAGCATACCGCGTCCTTTGCGTTCCGCCCATCACCCGCAACCACGTGTAGTCAGGATGTCGCGAGCGCGAGACAGCTTGACGAGAAGAGCAGGATCGCTGCGGGCGCCGCTCAATACTCGGGCAGCTCAACACTGCGAAGTGCATCACAGTTAGACCACTGGGTAGGGGCTATGTGAACGACGGCCTCTGCAGAGGGCTTAATAAGACGCCCACTGGGCAGGCCGCAAAAGCCACGCCTTTTGCGGGGGGCGCCCAGCCGTCGGCAACGAAGCCATTGTCCGAAAAAAGGGCCGTTAGGCCACTTTTTTCCAATCAACTAAGCGTATGAAATACTTTCTGGACGTCTTCGTCCTGCTCGAGTTTGTCGATGACGGTGAGCACCTCGGTCGCCTGCTCTTCCGGCAGCTCGGTCGGCACCGTGCAGATGTATTCGTGTTCGGCGGAGATCGGGGCGATCCCGCGCGCTTCGAGCGCCTCCTGCAGATTACCGAAGTCGGCGAAGGCGCAGCGGATGACGAGCTGTGGCTCGCCCTTCTCGTCGGTGCTCTCCCCCATCTCCTCGAGCCCATGGTCTATGAGGTAGAGCTCCAGGTCGTCCTGGTCGATCCCGGCGGGATTCAGACGGAACACGCCCATCTTCTTGAAAAGGAAGCTGACACTGCCGTTGGTGGCGAGATTGCCGCCGCCCTTGGTGATCACGTTACGGACCTGGGCGACGGTACGCGTGGGGTTGTCGGTAGCGGTCTCGACCAGCAGGGCGACGCCGTGGGGCGCATAGCCCTCATACAGGACCTGCTGGTAGTTGGCGGCATCCCGGCCGGAGGCGCGCTTGATCGCGGCCTCGATTTTGTCCTTGGGCATGTTGACGGCCCGCGCATTCTGGATCACCCGCCGCAGCATGGGATTGGAGGCGGGGTCGGAGCCGCCGGATTTGACTGCCATGGTGATGTCCTTCGCGATCCGGGCGAACTGCTTCGCCATGCGGTTCCATCGCGCGAACATCGTGTGTTTACGTACTTCGAATATGCGTCCCATGCGGCAATGGTGCCTCACCGAGGCCCAAAAACGAAGAGGGCCCCCTCGTGGGGCCCTCTTTGCGACATACGCGGCGCGTGTTACGCCAGCTGGGCGTGCAGCACTCGCAACCGCCTTCGCTGCAGGTGCAGCCGGCGCTCGATCTCCCGCAATTGCTGCTGGAAGCTTGCGTGCTCCCAGTGGTGGATCACCGCACGGGCCTTCTCCTCGAGCCACTGCTCTTTCACCCGCGCCCACTCGGCGACAGCGGCGTGGAAGGTCTCGTACTCGTGCGCGATGCGCTGCCGTACCAGCTCGATTTGCGTCTGGCTCGCTGAGGGTATCTTCGCCAGCTTCTCCTGCGCACGCTTGAACTGCATGGCCAGCAACGCGCGCTGAATCTGGAAGTCCGGTGTGCGCTTCAGACGGCGCGTCAGTCCCACAAACTGCAGGCCGGCGATGAGCCACTTCGTCGGATCCCACTGCCACCAGCGCACGCCGTTGCGATAGTCATGCGCGAAGATATGGTGATAGTTGTGGTAGCCCTCGCCGTAAGTGATGACGGCGAGGACCGGATTGTCGCGTGCGGTGTTCTCGTCGGTGTACGGGCGGCTCCCCCACATGTGCGCGAGGGAGTTGATGAAGAACGTGACGTGGTGGGCCCACACGAGCCGCAGGATACCGGCCAGTATGAACGTGCCCCAGAGGTCACCGACGAGCCAGCCGGCGCCCAGTGGAAAGCCGAAGTTCGTGATCAGCACGAGGGGTACGTAGAAGCGATGCTGGAACTGCAGCATCGGGTCGCGCCGCAGATCCGGGATATTGGTGAAGTCGGGGACGCCGCTCGGGTATTCCCGCAGCATCCAACCGATATGGGAGAACCAGAAGCCGCGTTTCACGGAATAGGGGTCGCGGTCGACATCGTCCACGTGCAGGTGGTGGGTGCGGTGGTTGCTCGCCCAGCAGAGCACGCTGTTCTGCAGAGCCATGGTGCCGAACAGCATATATAAGAGCCGCACCAGCCAGTGCGCCTCGTAGGTCTTGTGGGCCCACAGGCGGTGGTAGCCCCCGGTGATGGCCATGCCATTGGCGCCCGTGAACAGGATGCAGAAGACCCAGGCGCCGAGTGAGAATCCGTGCGTCAGGCCCCAGTACGGAACGAGCGTCACCGCCGCGATAAATGTCAATGAAAACACCAGGGTAGGCGCCCAATTCAGCGGGGCCCGAGGCTCAATGGGGGTACTCTGTGACATGCTTTACCTTGAGTGCGACGGATGCGCCCGTAACGTAGCACGTCCGCCGCGGCCTTGCGGGACTTGCGTCGGATTTGCCCGGGGCGTTTGCCTGGTGGGCGCCTGGGCGTCGGGAATGCCCGGACCGATGTGGGCGCCGGGCGGGGGTATTGCAAGCGAAGCAGCGACAAGGGGCCGCGGACTATGCAATTGAACGACAAGACGGTGGTGATCACGGGCGGGGGCCGCGGTATCGGTCGCGCTATCGCGGAGCGGCTCGGTCGCGAGGGGGCCGGGGTTGCCCTGCTCGATGTGAGTGCCGCCGATCAGGCCCCGCCCGCCAGGCGCTCGAGCGGGCAGGTCACACGGGGTCGTGCTTTTCGTAGCCGACGGCGCCGGAGTCGTTGCATGACACCTCGACGCGCTCGCTGCGTGTTGCCGTGTAGGCCATCTGCAGGAGCTGGTCCGCGGGCACCGCGGCGCTGCTGTCAAAACGCAGCAGCGAGCCATCCGTCATCGTCAGGTAGACCGCTACGATGAGGTTGCACTGAGTGACGACCACGGAAGTCAGCGGGTGACCGGGCAGATTCGGCGCCTCCTTTTCGACGGGGATCTCGGTCCGGTGCGCAACACGCAGCACTTCCGCCGCGCATGCGGGTCCGGCGCAGGAGCTGGATCCAACAACCCGCGGATCCGCCGCCCGCGCCAGCGGCGCGGGCGTGCTCTGTGTCAGATGCGAGGTTGCGCATCCCGGTGCGAGTGAGGCGGTGGCGAGAATCGCGAGGGACGACATCAGCCTGTTCATGAATGAAGAGTCCTCTGTGGATGATCGGCGAGCCCGGTGGCCAGGAGCCTCTGCCGAGTGGGGCGCAGGCGACCCTCGCTCAGACGGGCTCCCAGGTGCGCAGGCTGGGGCCTGCTCCGAGAGTGGGTTGCAAGGCGGATGCCAGGGCCGGTGGGCCGGAAGCAGGCGCCGGAACCCATAGGTCATTGATTTTCAAGCGGGCCCAAACTGATGGGAGCACCGACGTGCGGCACTGGCATCACGGACGCACCAAGCCGGTGCGTCGTTCCAAGGGCCCCGGCAGCGATGGATGATTGCCCCGTGATCGAATGCTTTCCTCGTGAGTCGATTGGAGAGCCGGCTCGCGAGCACTCGGGACGGCCCGGCCAGGCGACGGCGTGTTCGTCACACGGAACACATCGCGCCGCGCGTGGAACACGAGTGCGGCGCACGTCCAGCTTCCCAAATTCGTGCAGGAACGTTGCCGACGGGTCGCCATTGTTGTGTGCATGCGCTTGCCCGTCGCGCTCGCACCCGCGGTCTTGTACGTCCTGACGCTCATGCCACAGCAGGCTCATGCGGCGAGTCGGGCCTACGTCTCCAATGAGGACGGCGAGAGCGTCACCGTTCTCGACACCCGCACGGATGAGGTGATCGCCACTGTTCCGGTCGGCAAAAGGCCGCGCGGTCTCAAGCTCAACCGCGGTGGCTCGTTGCTCTACGTCGCCGTGAGCGGCCTGCCCAAATGTCCCCCGTCGGTGCCCGACGCGGAGTGCGCGAAGCTCAAGCGCGATCTGCAGGCCGACGGCATCGCGACCATCGATACCGCGACGCTGAAGCTGACTGGAATGCTCGAGTCGGGTTCCGATCCGGAGCAGTTCGATCTCAGCCCCGACGGGAAACGGCTCTACATCTCCAACGAGGACTCGGCGCAAGCCTCGGTACTCGACACCACCAGCGGCGCCATCATCGCAACCATCCCGACCGGCCACGAGCCCGAAGGAGTGCGGCTGGCTCCCAACGGCAAGTGGGTGATCGTCACGAGCGAAACTGACAGCACGATCTCCATCATCGACGCCACCGCGCTCAAGGTGTTGAAAACGGCGCGAGTCGGCCTGCGGCCGCGCGATCTCGCGTTCACCCCGGACGGCAGAATTGCTTATGTTTCGGGCGAAGGGGACGCATCCCTGTCACGCGTGCCCGTCCCCGCCGGCGAGCCCGTCACCCGGATTCTGCAGCTGCGCCAGGAAGCCAGGCCGATGGGTGTTGTTTTCGATGCGACTCATCAGCGGGTTTACGTGAGTACCGGACGCGGTGGCACTGTCGCCGTGGTGGCGGTGGACCCTGCAGGGGGGAAGGCCAAACTGATGGCGGAGATCCAGGTCGGCGCACGGCCGTGGGGAATGGCACTGAGCCGCGATGGCCGGCGCCTGTACACCGCGAACGGCTCTTCCAACGATGTCGCTGTCGTGGACACCTCGAGCTTGAGCGTGCTGAAGAAAGTGCCGGTGGGCAAAGGGCCCTGGGGCGTGGCGCTCAGTCCCCCGGGGCCTGATTAATGATCGCCGCAGCTGAGGGACGGCCGCAGCAGGCGATCATCAGGCAGACAGGCTCCCGGATCAACGCGCGGGCGCGGCCGCCTTCAAACCGCAGGCGCGGTAGGCTTCGGCCTCCATGCCCCGGTACAGCTTGGCGCGCTCCTTCGCGCGTTCCGGGTCGCGAAACTCGCCGCCGCCCTGGCCAGGCAGTGTCGCGTAGCGGGCGAACGTCCCCGCCTCGACGAAGTCGTCGTACGTCAGGTGGTCCGCCAGCCAGTCGATGGCGCACGAGCACTTGTACAGGTCGGACAGGTTGCCGCCGTTCTTCGCGATGCACTCCTGCACGTACTCGACCCGCGCGCTGGTCGGGTAGTCATTCCGGGGTGCATCGCCCCGTGCCGGCAGCGTGCACCAACAGAGCGCCGCCGCCGCGACCACCGTCGAGGTTCGAGATCGGGAATGCGCGAAGAAGGGGAGCATAACGTTCCATTCGTGACACACCAGAGTACGGGTTGCGAACGATCCTACGCCCGCGCGCCGCATTCCTCCAATGTTTGCGGTTGCAGGCAGGTGACAGCGGGTGTATTGATAGCCCCCGCAATTCACAGCGTGCCAGACATGCGATCGTCGTCGTGTCCCGGTCACGGAAGGGCCTCGATTCGCGACAACCTGTTGCATCCATGGGAAGCCTGGGACCGTATTTCCGAGAATCAAGAAGCTGGAGGAGATATGAGCTACGAGTACCGATCAGTCTTAATGAGGGGAGCCGTACTTGCCGCCGCAGCGGCGATATCGACCTCCGCCCTGGCAGACCCCGACCTCGATGCGCGGATCGCCGACCCGGCGAACTGGGCCGCGCAGGCGGGCGACTACGCCAACCACCGCCACAGCCAGTTGAAACAGATCAGCGACAGCAACGTGG
>CAZDTG010000040.1:26309-32396 GCA_964508005.1 uncultured Steroidobacteraceae bacterium | reverse complement strand
GGCGAATGATGATGTTCCCGGCCAGCACGTGCTCGCCGCCGAAGCGCTTCACGCCGAGTCGCTTCGAATGGGAATCGCGGCCGTTCTTGGTACTGCCGCCTGCTTTTTTGTGTGCCATGACTGTTTCCTGCTCTTGGATGAGCCCGCCGGTCGCGCCGCGGATAACCGAGGCGCCGACCGCGACTCCTCAAAACTTACCGATTTCAGCCTGCGCTGATGTCCGTGATCTTCACTTCGGTGAAGTGCTGGCGATGCGTCTTCTGTCGCAGATAGTGCGCACGGCGCTTGAACTTCACGACCGAGACCTTCGCGCCCTTGCCGTGGCGTACGATGGTGCCCACGACCTTGCCGCCCTTGAGAAGCGGTGCGCCCAGCTTGACGTTGGTGCCCTCGCCGACGAGCAGCACATCGCCGAATTCGACGGTGGCGCCGGCTTCGCCCTCGAGCTTCTCGACGCGCAGCACGCCGTCTTTGGTCACACGATACTGTTTACCGCCAGTGGCGATGACTGCGTACATAATAAGAATGCCCTTGGAACGAGTGGGGCCGAAGAAAGGTCGCGCATTCTACTGGCGGACCCCGCCGGGGTCAAACGCGCATTTTCTTCAGGTCTCACGGGTACTTAGACCGTCATGGAACGCTCCAATCCATTCTCGGCGGCGCCCGCGTCGGCTAGGATGCGTGGCTGCCACCGAGGACCCATTTCCCGATGACCCTGGAAGAGATACGCGCGCTCGTCAAAGAGGACCTCGCGTCCGTGAACGAGGTCATTCGCGCGCGGCTGAAAAGCGCGGTTCCGCTGGTGGACCAGATCGCGGAACACATCATTTCCGGGGGCGGCAAACGCCTGCGGCCCATGCTGGTCGTGCTCGCCGGGCGCGCCTGCGGCCACGAGGGCAGCGCTCATATAGAGGCCGCGGCGTTCATTGAGTTCATTCATACGGCCACGCTGCTCCACGACGATGTCGTCGACGGCTCCTCCATGCGCCGCGGCCGCACCACCGCCAACGAGGTGTTCGGCAACCAGGCCAGCGTCCTCGTCGGGGATTTCGTGTATTCCCGCGCATTTCAGATGATGGCCGCGCTCAACTCCCAGGCTGTGGTCGAGATCATGGCCGAGGCGACGAATGTCATCGCCGAGGGCGAAGTGCTGCAGCTCATGAATGCGCACGACGCCGAGACCACCCAGCAGCGCTATCTCGAGGTCATTTATCGCAAGACCGCCAAGCTCTTCGAGGCCGGCGCAGAGGTCGCCGCAGTGCTATCCCAAAGCACGCCGGCGATTCGCAAGGCGCTCGCCGTCTACGGAAGACACCTTGGCACTGCGTACCAACTCGTCGACGACGTGCTCGACTACCGCTCAAATCCGACCGAACGGGGGAAGAATCTCGGCGACGACCTCGCCGAGGGCAAGCCTACTTTGCCTCTCATTCACGCACTGAAGCATGGGAATGACGCCCAGCGGGCCGCCATCCGGCTGGCGATCGAGAAAGGCGGCCTGGCTCAGCTGGAGCCGATCGTGGCCGCCATCGAGGCCACCGGGGGCCTCGAATACACCGCGCAGCTCGCGCGCAGCGAGTCGGAGCGTGCGCTGGCGGCGCTCGAGCCGCTGCCGGGGTCTGCTTACAAGGATGGGCTCGTGGCACTGGCGCGGTTTTCGGTGGAGCACACGACTTAGCCGGTTTTCCGGCCCTCTCCCGCAATCCCGAGCGGATCGATTCGCCCTGGCCCCAACCGATCGCCATTGCCGCCGCGTGGCCCCTTCAGTACACTTCGCGCCCCGCCATTCTTGCCGCCCGCCGCTTGAAAGGAAGCGGGCTTTTTGGCCTTGCCAATCTCGGGGTGTAGCTCAGCCTGGTAGAGCACTACGTTCGGGACGTAGGTGTCGCAGGTTCAAATCCTGTCACCCCGACCATTGATTTCACTCAGGTTTTTCCAGCGCTCCCCTCGACCGGTTCCCACTTTTTGGCGCGCCCGGTGCCCGTTTCGGTTCCCGTTTTTGGACAAAACCGCACCTCGCGCATGAGGTCATTGCGGTTCCACTGCCGGCGCCCACGGAAGTCCTCCCACAGTCGACCGTCACGTCTTGGCGTCAGACGCTGCCGGGCGGCGAACCAAGGGGCGTCGGTGAACGGGCTGGCGTGAAACTGGTTGCCGACATGCAGCTGCGCGGAGAATTGGAAAGATACACCCAGTGTCCAGTGAGCGGCCCTCTTGGGTGCGCCTCGCCTCCGACGTATTTCGCCGGACATCTTCCAAGGGCCAGGCCGGCCATTTACAGAGTCGATGCCAGCGGACGCCCCCAAAGGGCTGCCCCCTTTCGGTCGTATCCGGCGGCGCTCAACAGACCCGTCATGTCATTTACAACGTGCCCAAGCAAGGTTCCAACGGCGTCACTGCATTTGTTCGTCGAACCTGAGACAAGCTGCGCAACGACCTCCGCAAGTTGAGGTTCGATACTGGGCCAAGGCACCGGAACCCGGCCCTCGCTGATCACTTTGCGTAAGTCTTCCAGAATGCCCTGTATCAACTGCCGAAGACGTGCGAGCGGCTCGTGAGGGACCGATGCGTTGCTGAGATGCATGGAAAGCGAAATGGAATGTCGGCAGAGACGATGCAGATGCACCAGCAAGGCGAAGCCGACCGCAAGCAGCGGAGTGCGACGCTCCGGCTCCGCAAGCATGCGTTGAAACCCGGCATCGGCATTCGCTACGGCGATCTCCGCGTCGCGCCGCAAATCCGCAAGTTTCTCCTCATGTACTGACGGATCGGAAAGCCCCTGCAACACTGCATCGACGTACGCCTTGTCGGCATCGATGGCACGAGCCAACCGGTCGCGTAACTGATCTCGCTCCCATTGCGGCCACAGCAGGTACACGGCAGCCAGCGCAAGCAGTGCTCCGACCGTTGTGTAGCCAACACGTTGTGCGAGATCCACCCAAGGGTGGACGCTGGACATTCCAATGAGCAGAATGATCACGGGCGTCAGAAACGTGATCCCGTAGCCATAGTTTCGGCGAATGAGCAAGAATGTCGTAAAGAGAAGCAGGCCGATCGCAGCGTTGTAGCCGGCTGTGCCACGCACTGTTGCCAGCAGAGCGCCGGCGATCACGGCGCCGGCAACCGTGCCAAGGGTTCGCTGCAGTGCACGTGCAGCCGTACCGCTGTAGTCCGGCTGGAGGATGCTGATCGAGGTGAGTGGCAGCCAGATCCCATGCGGGAGACGGAAGTAAGCAAGAAGAGCAGTGTCGCAGGCAGTGACCGCCGCAACTCGCATGGCGTGGCGGAAAACGGCCGAGCGCGGAGTGGTGTGCGTGCGGAGCGCATTGACGATTGCTCCGCGAGGAAGTTGGTGAGCGAAAGGTAAACGCAGCAAGTCGGGCACTCGATGTTTTACGCCGAACAGGATTCGCAGTGCTTCTGCTGCGTCCTCGAGATGGCGCAATGCCCGGTTCCACGCCTCGAGCCGATCCGGAGGCGCCGCGCCATCCGAACGCATCGCCTCGAGGACTTCGCGCAACGAAGCGAGTGGCAACTCTCCTTTGCTCTCAATCAGTATGCGCCCCACGGCACGACAGGCTCCCGCGAGCTCGGCCTCCGCGTCACGCCGGTCCGCGCGCGACGATACCGCCAGTTCGCACAGACTGACTGCGGTTCCAGCAACTCCCGCTGCGGCGTCGATCAGGACAACCAGATTTGCGACGGTCGTGCCGGGGCCAACGGTTCCCGTCCGCATTTCGCCGAGCATGTCGCGGGCCTGCTCCACTGCCGAACGTGTCGCGGCATGAGCTGTCGCGATGCGTTGCTCCCGTCGCCGTCGCGAAACGACACTCTTGTCTGCCGGGCCGACCGCCGCGAGGAGAAGCGACGCAACAGCGTCCCAGGCGGCGGCAACTTCCTGTTCAAGCCGCTTATAAGGCCGGAAGTGCCAGAACGCGAGGGTGATCACTATCGTCCATACACCGCCCACGCTGTAGCCGAGCGCCCACGGCGTTGCGTGCCTCCCTTCGATCCCAACAACCTGCACGCCCACCAGGAACGCAACCGCAGTGTTGATGCCGAGTGAAGCGCCGCCCGGTCCGAGCGCGCGGAGGAGTCCAAAAACGAGGCCGATTCCGGCCATGACAGCGGCGGCAGCCCACCAGTGCCCGCCAACCGTGCTTCCGAGGAGCAGCAGGCAAGGCCCGCCCAATGCCTGCACGAGCATTGCCACCAAGCGTGTCCGGTACGGCCCGCCAACATCGATCATGCAGGTGGCGAGCGCCCCCAATACCGCGGGATATGTAAGGTCGGCGAGCACGGTGTGGGGGAACAGCGCTAGAGGGACAGTCGTCGCGAGCGTTCCTCGCGCCGCGGTCGAAAGCGCAATGCGATTGGGTCCACTTCCCAGTTGCTCGCTGAGGCGTTCGATCAAGGAGCGCATACACCCGGCATGATATCCGCAGAGCTGCAGCGGCAGCCTCCCGGCATACGACGACACGAGCTTGAACTAGTGCAGTGCGGGCTTTAGAAGCCGAGCGTCATTTGCGCCTGGTTGGCGGCGGGCGGACGGAATAAGTCGGTACGAAGTTCGTGCCGGCGCCCGGCATCGTCAAGTCCGAGCTTGCGCTTGGCAACGTCGAAGCGTGTGCGCAGGAGTTGCGCGAACACGCCCGTGCCCACCATGCGCGTGCCGAATTCGGATTGGTAGTCCTTGCCGTCGCGTGATTGATTGATCAAGGACATCACGTGCTTCGCCCGATCGGGATAATGCTCCGCAAGCCACTCACGGAATAAATCTTTGACTTCATGCGGCAGCCGCAGCAGGACATATCCGGCACTACTGGCGCCTGCCGTCTTCGCGACCTCCAGTATGTGTTCCATTTCATGGTCGGTGATGGCGGGAATGACCGGGGCCACCAGCACACCGACCGGTACGCTGGCCGCTGACAGCTGTTCAATCACTCTAAGACGCGACTGCGGCGATGCGGTTCGCGGTTCTAACGTGCGCTTAATGTCGCTATCCAGGGATGTGATACTTACCATGACCGAAACCAGCCGGTCCCGAGCCAGATCCTGCAAAAGGTCCAAGTCACGCACGACCAAGGCGCTCTTGGTAACGATTGTTACCGGATGCCGGCACTCCGCCAGAACCGCGAGCACGCCGCGAGTCACCTTCAAGCGCCTTTCGAGGGGTTGCCAACCGTCCGTGTTGATTCCAAGCGCGATGGTCTTGCACAGGTAATTGCGCTTGCTGAGCTCAGCGCGGAGCAGCTCGACTGCGTTGTCCTTGTAGAAAAGCTTGGTCTCAAAGTCGAGACCCGGCGATAACCCGAGATAGGCATGGGTCGGCCGCGCGAAGCAGTACACACACCCATGGCTGCAGCCTCGGTAGGGATTGATCGACTGCTCGAAGCCAACATCCGGGGAGTTGTTGGTCGCAATCACGCTTTTGGCGCGGTCGGGAAGCACGGTCTCAGGCAATGAAGTCGTGACCTCTTCCTCCTGATGCCAGCCATCGTCGATCTTTTCGACCGAGGTTGACTCGAACCGGACATGCGGGTTGGACAGGGCACCGCGCCCTTTGAGGGATTGGGAGCTTAAGAAGCGTCGCGCCATGCGCTCATAATAAGAGGCCCAGGAAGTTCGCGTAAATCCAGTAGTCGCTGCGGCTGTCTACTGTATAAGGTGCCGCGATCTGCCGCTCCTCAGCGAGGCTGATGCGAGGGCTATCGCGACGAGTCTCGACTAGCACGATACTATTGCGTGCCCACGGGGCCAGCGTCTTCTTCACCCAGCCCGGACCAGGCGGCTGCCATGACAGGCTCATGTCGACGTCCAGCTCGCGAATGACAAGACAGGCAAGCTGGGGCTTGAGCACGGGGGGCCTGCTTTCGACGGCAGTGGCGCAAGCAGCTGCTGCGCTCTAGCTATATATCGAGTGCCCGATGTCGTGCACACTCAGGATGGTTTCAGGCTGCTCCGCACCGAATGAGTGGATGCGGCCGCCCGGGAGACACGTGCAAATGCCCAGATTGGTGATGTTGCTCGACGTAGAACTCAGCTAATCGGAGATTCTCATGCCGAAATCAGCTGCTTCCAGCGCCA
>CAZDTG010000040.1:0-26209 GCA_964508005.1 uncultured Steroidobacteraceae bacterium | reverse complement strand
GTAGAACTCAGCTAATCGGAGATTCTCATGCCGAAATCAGCTGCTTCCAGCGCCATCCATGCCGGCTGCTCACCCGAAGAATGGGCCATCCGCGTTGACCTTGCGGCGGCGTATCGGCTGGTCGCGCATTTTCACTGGGACGATCTTGTGTTCACGCATATCACCGCGCGGGTTCCCGGGCACGATCACCACTTCCTCATCAATCCTTACGGGATGATGTTCGAAGAAATCCAGGCCTCGAGTCTCGTCAAGATCAACCTTCGAGGCGAGAAGGTCGAGGAGAACCCCTGGCCGATCAATCCCGCCGGTTTCACGATCCATAGCGCCATTCACGGCGCTCGAAGCGACGTGCAGTGCATCTTGCACACTCATACGCTCAACGGAGTCGCTGTCTCTGCGCAAAAGAACGGTGTCCTTCCATTGTCGCAACAGTCAATCTTTGTCCTGCAGAGTCTTGGTTATCACGACTATGAAGGGGTTGCGTTGCGCGAGGACGAAAAGCCCCGACTCGTCAGAGATCTGGGCGACAAGAGCCATCTCATGCTGCGCAATCATGGTCTTCTCACGTGCGGACGCAGCGTCTCCGAAACCTTTCTGCTCATGTATACGTTCGAATCCACTTGTGCCATCCAGATACGCGCACAATCCGGCGGCGGCGAGTTGACCCCGATCCACCCGGCCATCATCGATACGGCAATGGAACAGGCTCGCGCGGTGTCCAATGGAATGGGACCGGACAAGCTCGTGTGGCCCGGACTCCTGCGCCGTTTGGATCGGCTTGATCCTTCGTACCGGGAGTGAACTCCCCCTGCGAATAGGCGCAGGATGGCGGGGTGAAGAAGCGGGCCGAACGTCCGCTTGACTCGTAGAATGCACTGATATACATATACACTATCATGCATATAAACGCCTTCGAGACCCTGGCCGACCCGACTCGCCGCCGCATCCTGGACGCGCTACTCGACGGCGAGAGGCAGGTGGGTGACCTCGTGGAGCAGGCTGGGATCCACCAGTCCGGGGTCTCCCGGCACCTGCGAATCCTCCAGGAAGCAGGCTTCGTCTCGATGCGTCCGGACCGGCAGCGGCGCCTCTACTCTCTCAGGCCGGAGCCCTTCCGCGAGCTCGACACCTGGCTGGCCCGATATCGCGACTTGTGGGAGGCCCGCCTAGACCGCTTCGGAGCTGCGCTCGAGACGCGACAACGCCGCGGCTCAGTCACGCAAAGGAGAAAGGGCACATGAGTGACGACGGTAAATCCGCATCCGCAAACGCGAGCAGATCGAGAATAGTCATCGAACGAACGTACCGAGCGCCAATCGAGGTGCTGTGGGAGCTGTGGACCACCAAGGAGGGCTTCGAGTCATGGTGGGGCCCGGAAGGCTTCCGCGTCAAAGTCCACACGCTAGAGGCACGCGTGGGCGGAAAATTGCACTACGACATGATTGCGCATGCGCCCGAGCAGGTCGCGGCGATGAGGCAGATGAATCGGCCCATTTCCCACGAAGTGCATGCCCGGTTCAGCGAGATGAGGCCACTGGAGCGCCTGGCGATCACGAACACGATCGATTTCATACCGGGGGTAAAGCCCTACGAAAGCACGATCGTCGTGGACTTCTTCAGCTCGGGCGGGAGCGTGCGCATGGTGGTCACGCTGGAGCCGATGCATGACGAACGGTTCACCAGGATGTCCGAGATGGGCTTCAGGAGTCAGCTCACGAAACTCGACAAGCGGTTCGGGGAAGGCAACGGCTAGAGAACTCCGGGCTGGCATCCTCGCGCGTAGCCTACCCGCTCAGCTCGATGGGCGGGGCGGCGGCCCAGGTGCAGCAAACGAACGCGCGCACCTCCCCGCACCCATCCGGCGGACGCTAATGGAGTGTGTTCTTGCCTCGCTGCGGCAGTGACCGAAGCACGGGCACTTCAGTGCCGCGCTCCCAGCTCCGGCCGGGGCGGGGCGGCGCCTTGTGCTCGACCGTGACGGGCATCAGCTGGAGCTGTTCGGTCGACAATTCGATCAATTCGAGCAGAGGCGAAGGTGCGGGTTTGGGTTTGCGCGTAGTCATGATGGCCTCGTTGCTGTCGAGCGTGTTTGCGATGCAGGGTGAATCATGTCGAGGCAGTGTTGCGTTGGCATTTCCTGCCGCGGCGCGAGGATTTCAATCGAAATGCCGATGTGGTCAACAGCGTCACGTCTACGGAGACGCTGATGTGAGCTCACGCTCCAGTTCGCGAGCAATCATCAGCTGCGCTAGTGCGATCGCACATTAGCCGCATGCCCGGCTGAATCGGGAGGATCGGGCCCGCACATCTCGGTGGGTGCCCTCCTTCGAGCTGTCGGTCTCGGGCTCGCCGGCAACTGTGACCTGCTCGACACTCCTGTGGAACCGAACGGCATCCCCGGAGAGGCCGTCGGCGTGTTGCACTCTCGTGAATTATGCAAAAAATGTGCGCTGAGTCAGCGAGGGGGAGCCAACGATGGATACACTGCGCCCCGCTCTCATAGTTAAGGAAAATTGATCGTGGCCCTCATTGTCATTCAGATTCTCGGCACCGGCGCGTTGCTGGTCGGGCACTTGTTCGTCGTCGTGCGTAACCAGTTCACGCGCTCACGCTGACGAGCTGCATTCGGAAGCGCTCCGCATGCGCGGCGATGCGGGCGACCTCCGTTGGCGGGATGGGCTGGATCGGTCGTGTCGTTCCAGATTGGAGCATCACGCAACCGGCCGCTCATTTCCCAAACGTCTTCGCGATCTCGAGACTGCCCCACCAGAAATAGCGCGACGCAATCCCGGCACGCAGCTCCGGGGTCTCCCAACGCACCAGGTAGCGCAGCTCCAGGCCCGATGAGGTGCGGAATTCGAATCCGGCCCAGGCCTCGCCCAGGGGCACGTTCAAACTCCCGGGCGAGTAGCGCAGATCGCTATGGCGGAACTGTCCCTCCAGGAAGGCGTTGTACGCGCGGACTTTGAATCTCACCCCGCCGAGCGCGAAGAACTCGGAGCGCGAGTCGGCGCCCAGCCGCGGCGAGGCGGGCTGCGGCTCCAGGGTGTACATGCTTTGTTCGGGTGTGAACGCCCACCACGGCGAAGCGATGCGGCCCCAGCGCGCGTTGAGCGCGATGCTGGCTTCCGTGACTGTCCCAACACTGCCCGCAAGTGTCCACTTGGAGTCGAAACCGCTCCAGCCCTCGCTCAGGTGCTGGCCGAGCAACGATTGGCGCGCGAGGCTGTAACGGGCGGTCGGCTCGCCACCGGCCGAGATCTGATGTGACCACCCCTGCGGGATGGTGCTACCGGTCAGCCGATGCAACCCGCGTTGCACGGCGCCGGCCGCCCCCAGCCCGAGCACGCCCAATGTCAGGCTGGTGTCGTAGGCAACAGGGCGATCGGTCGCCACGTACCGCCGCCCGTTGCCGAGAAAGAAAAGGCTCGCATACGGGCGGTCGCCCCTGACAGGCTGGGGTTGTGCAAGATCCTGCGGCGTGAATATGAGCAACCCGGCAGCGAGCACGTGCGCGGGTCGGCCCAAGGATGTTTCATTGAGACCCGCGGCCCGATCTACCAGTCCCAGCGCCCAGTCCAGTGTGAGTCCGTGCGCCGCGCGCGCGCCGGAGAATGCAAGCGCGCCGCCTCCGTTGTAGTCCTTGTCAGCTACCGGGTTGACGAACAAATGCTCGTCGATCGTGAGGCTGACGGCCACATCGTCGGCTTCCACCAGCCCGGACTCCTCCGCCTTCGGTTGGCCGGGCGAGGAGTTGGCGGCGGGGTCCGCGGCCCAGACCTTCGCGCAGGCGACCAGAAGCACCAGCGCCGCGACGCAGTCGACGGCACAACGGCTGGTCGTGCGAGTGCCCCCGGCATTTACGAACATGGACGCAAGCTAGGTCGCTCCGCACTGACGAGCAACCTGCGTTCCGGGGTCCTCCAGCTCCCTCTTATGAGGGAGCTGCCGTTCGAACCTATGTCCGGGCGACTACCTGAACCAACATGCAGGCCGCAGATGCGGGGGACCGGCGCCGCGCCTTCCGGGCCTCGTCGAGCGGGTCATTACGACTGAAATACTCCAGGTATATCGGGAAATCAACGTGCTACCTGCGGCCGGCACACTGTTCCCGACAACGGCGGCACTTTCGCCCGCCGAGCGTAAACTGGAGAAAGCGACATGATACATCCGATGGTGAAACTGGGACTGCCGCTGCTGGTTGTCCTGGCAACGGGCTGCACGACAATGGGAACGGGGTACGGCTCGACGGCATCGGGGAAAGACCCGGTCAGTTTTAACTGGAAGAGCTCGGATGGCATCTCGGGAACCATGGACGCGAACGTGCCCGAAGGCCCCAGCTATACGGGACAGTTCTTTCAGATCACGACCGACACGACCGTCGATAATCTCGGGCCTCTGTGGGCCGGATGGGGCCCGGGTTGGCGCAGCGGCGGTTGGGCCTACTGGGATGCCGGACCGGAATTCATGACGCACTACAGCGGCAAAGTCGTGGCCAACCTGGCATCACCCGACGGCAAGCACATGCGCTGCACGTTTCAGCTGGTGCATCCCTCCGACGGGATGGCGGGCGGCGGCACGGGCGAGTGTCAGATGCCTGACGGCAAGACCATCGATACCAGCTTCCCGCATGCCTGAGGAGGCGTGCTCGACTGCGGGAACCAGTCGTCCACCTACCCCGGGCAGGTTTCAGACAGTCAGTCGACAGCAGGCACGCCAGGAGGCGCCGTGAACAGGGCCGTTTGTTTGATCCTGCTCGGGGTAGCACCGCCTGCAGCGCTCGGCCAAAAGGCTTCCGACGATCGACGAGCGCTGTCGGCCTGTCTTCGAGGGCCGCGGTTACAGGCTTAGATGATTGCCTCGGCGAGGCACAACGGGGATGGACCTCATGGGTGCTGACTGGCGCGAGCGGTGGCGCGACCCGATCCTGACCGCTCTCCTCATCCTGCTCTCTTTGCAGGTTTTCGTCGGCGAACCTCTTGCCCGCGCGCATTTCCCCGAGGCGCCCCTGTTTGCGGTGGCCTGGCTGCTGCTGGTCATCGCGGCTGTCCTCGTCGCCGCGCGACACTGGATTGCGATTGCGGCGATCCTGCTCTCATCCGTCCTGGCCCTGACTGCAAACATCCTGCGGATCGATGATCCGTCCACGCTGAACGTCTGCGTAGGGTCCGGGTCGCTGGTGGTATTCATGGCAACCCTGGGCTGGGTGGTCCGGGAAGGAGTGTTCGGACCTGGAATGGTGACACAGCACCGCATACTGGGCGCGATCGTGCTCTATCTGTGTATCGCGGTCGCGTTCGCCGCGCTCTACGAGATCGTGCTGACCTTGATCCCGAATTCGATCTCGGGCGTGGCTCCCCACGGCGACTATCTGGTGTGGGGACGAGGCCTGGTCTACTACAGCCTGACCACCCTCACCTCGACCGGATACGGCGACATCGTTCCCAAGCATCCGCTGGCACGAAGCCTATCCAATCTCGAGGCCGTGGTGGGCCAGCTGTTTCCGGCCACGCTGCTGACCAGAATCGTCACTCTGCAGATGCAGGCGCGCCGCGGTGAAGATCAGGGGACCCGATAGAGTTTGCGGCGCGTCATCGATAAACGAGGCATCCTCGAGGCCACCGGCAAGCCCGTCAGGCTCCCGGCCTTGGAAGCCGAGCTGAAGCGCCCGTCGACCTGACGGGCGAGGGGCCGTGGGTCACCTGCCGCTCCCCAGCTTCTGCCGCAAGACATAGCGTTGCAGTTTGCCCGAGGGGGTCTTGGGCAACGTCTCGACGTAGTGTATGCGACGCGGGTGAGCATGGGCGGCGAACCGAGTCTTTACCCAACCTTGCAGCTCATGGGTGAGCTCGTCCGAGGGCCGGTGGCCCTCTCGCAGAACGACTGCCGCTTCGAGAACCTCTCCCCGAATCTCGTCGGCAACCGCAATGACGGCGCACTCGCTGACGGCCGGGTGCTCGAGCAGCACAGACTCTACCTCGAACGGACCGATTCGATACCCGGCCATGATGATGACGTCGTCATCACGGGCGGAAAAATAGAAGTAGCCGTCCGAGTCCTTCCGGGCGGTATCGCCCGTGATATACCAACGGCCGTCGGCGGAAAACTTCCCCGAGCTGCTGAGGCTATCAGCGTATCCTTCGAACCAGGCCAATGGGCTTTCAGTGAGATCCGTTGCGAGGCGGCCGGTAGCGCCATCGGGAGCGGGCTCGTCTGCGTCCGGCTGCAGAATGGCCGCTTTCCATCCGGGCATCGGCTGGCCCATGGATCCGGGCCTGAGCGGCCTTTGCAAGGCGGGATGGTGATGATTGTTGACGATCATCCCGGTTTCCGTCTGTCCGTAATGATCGTGGACCGGTACGCCCAGGACCGCCGCCGCCCATTCGTTCACATCTGGCGTGAGGGGCTCCCCGGCACTCGACGCGCAACGCAACCTGACACCACCTGGAGGCCTCCTGCCCGAGGCGCGCAGCGCACGAAATACCGTCGGCGCGGCAGCGAAATTCGTGACGGCGTGGTCGGAGAGCACCTTCAGTGTGGCTTCCACCGAAAAGCCGCCCTCCAGCAGGATGCCTCTCACCCCGGTGACCAAGCTGACAAGAACCCCGAAATACAATCCATAGGCCCACCCCGGATCCGCGGCGTTCCAGAACACGTCATCGCCACGGAGCCCGAGCGCATACTGAGCATAGACATGAGAGCTCGCGATCGCCTTTAGCGGCACGACCACGCCCTTGGGCGTACCCGTCGTGCCCGACGTGTAGATATGAATGATAGGAGCGTTGCCTCCCGGTTCCATCGCCCTGAATTCCGCGGAGCCGCTGGCAACGAGCTCATGGAAAGACAACGCGCCGGCATCGCCCGCACCCGTGGTCACGATGGTGCAGGGTCGGTTTCCCGATCGCAGCCTGTCGGGGGCCAGCTTCGAACGTTGTGCCGCATCACACACCACGAGCTTGCAGCCGCTGGCGCTCATCCGAAATTCGACGGCCGCAGGAGCGAATGCCGTAAATAGAGGAACGTGGACTGCGCCGAGACGCCAGATCGCCATGATCGTGACCAGATATTCGCGACTCTTGCCCATCAATGTTGCGACCCGGTCGCCGGGTCGTAACCCGAGCGCACTCAGAGCCGCCGCGAGCCGCCGGGATTCCGAGCTCAGCATTCCGTATCGCAGGTCCACCGAAGACATATCGGGCGCCACGATCGTATACGCGACGCTTTCCGGGTCGTGCCGATCGCACAGGAAATAGGCCGCAGTGCCGCGGGGGCTCGAGTAGACAGAGAGAAGCTCCGTCACCCGGTCCAGTGGCCTCTCGATTGCCCCGATCATATGCCCCTCGCTGACGACTGCCGGCTCCCGGGCAATGTTGACGTCGAACGGCCCGCTCGACGAGTGAGATACGGTTACATGCCCGGGCGGTCGCTCGCAGCTCCCTCGACTTCGAATGAGTCACTGATGAGTGCGATCGAACTGCCACCGACAGATACGAGGAACGTTCCGGGTTCGACGATCCGGTGCAAATCGGGTCCGTAGAACGCCAGATCGTCCGGCCCGATCTCGAACGTCAACACCCGCCGCTCGCCGGGTGCGAGGTGAAGACGCCGGAAGCGGCGCAATTGTTTGACCGGCCGCGAGACGCTGGCAACGGTGTCATGCAGGTACAGTTGTGCGACCTCGTCTCCTGCCAGGTCTCCCGTGTTGACGACGGCAAACCGCACCGTCAGGTGCCCGCCGGCACCGATGCGACGTGCGCTCAACTCGAGGTCTCCATAAGAAAACGTCGTATAACTGAGGCCGTAGCCGAACGGATAAAGCGGCGTCGGAGCGAGATCGATATATCTGGAAGTATTCTGGCCGGTGGGCCTGACATCTTCCGGGTTGGCCGGCCGGCCCGTGTTCCTGTGATCGTAGTGGATGGGGATCTGGCCGACGGTACGCGGAACCGTGACCGGCAGACGTCCGGCGGGGTTGTAGTCACCGAAGAGGGTGTCGGCGATGGCGTGACCCGCTTCGACTCCGGGAAACCACGCCAGAAGAATGGCAGACGCGTTCTCTGCAAGCCAATTGATGGATAGCGGCCTGCCTGCGAAGACGACCGCCACGAGCGGCTTCCCCGTCGCATGCAACTCACGAGCCAGTGCCTCCTGGGACCCCGGAAGGTCCAGCGAGCTGCGGCTCCTGGCCTCTCCGCTCATGTCGTGACTCTCGCCGACGAACAGCAGGACGATGTCGGCTTCACGCGCCGCTCGCATCGCCTCGGCGAGTCCGGCCGGGTCCGGCTCCTCGATGGAGACTCCTCTTGCATGAAGCACTCGTGTTCCCGGAGGAACGGCAGCTCGAATGCCCTCGAGGGGTGTTACGACATCCTCGGGCCGCCCGGACGCAATCCAACTGCCCAACATCGCACGCTGGTCGTCGGCGAGTGGCCCGATCACCGCGAGCGTCCCGGCCTGCCGCGGCAGCGGCAGGAGCTTGCCGTCGTTCTTGAGCAGCACGAGCGACTTCCGGGCCATCCGACGAGCCGCTTCGCGATGTTCTGGAATGAGCGTCCGCGCTTGCTCCCGGGCGACATCACTGTAACGATAGGGCTTCTCGAACAGGCCCAATCGATACTTGGCGCGCAGGACCCGGCGGGTCGCTTCATCGACGAGGGACCCGGTGAGCCGCTTGGCACGGACGGCGTCGGGCAAGTCGTGCAGATACGTGCCGCTGACCATGTCAATATCGACGCCGGCTCGCAGTGCGAGAATCGCGGCAGCTTGTGGAGTTGCGGCGACACCGTGTCTGATGAGCTCGCTCACGCCGGTGTAGTCGCTTATGACGATGCCGTGGAACCCCCAAGCGTCGCGCAGCACCCCCCGGATCAACTCCGCATTCGCGTGCATGGGGATGCCGGCAATATCGTTGAAGGCCACCATGATTGCCGCAACACCAGTGCGTACTGCTGCCGAAAAAGGGGGCAGATACACCTCGGACAACGTGCGCCGCGATATATCCACGGTGTTGTAGTCGCGCCCGCCCTCTGGGGCGCCATACGCAACAAAGTGCTTGGCGGTGGCCAGCATCGTGTCGTCGGCCCCCGGATCGCGACCTTGGAAGCCGCGGACGCGTGCCGCCGCCAGGACCGAACCGAGATAGGCGTCCTCACCGGAGCCCTCCACGATCCGGCCCCAGCGCGGATCGCGCGCAATGTCGACCATGGGTGCAAAAGTCCAATGCACGCCATGCGCCGTTGCTTCGATGGCGGCGATGCGCGCGGCGTTTTCTACTTCATCCGGGTCAAAGCTTGCTGCTTCCGCCAGCGGGACGGGGAAAATCGTCCGGAACCCGTGGATGACATCGTCCGCGAACAGCAGCGGGATGCCGAGCCGGGATTCCTCTACCGCGAGCTGTTGCAGCCGGCGGGTCTCCGAGGCGCCGGATAGTCCGAGAAACGAGCCAACGCGGCCTGCCCGAATTTCTTCCTCAGTGCCTGCCGGAAGGGAGGAGTCCTTCTCCCCCACTCCACGTGTCTGCGTGAGCTGACCCAGCTTTTCCTCGAGTGTCATGCGCGCGAGGAGCGCTTCGATCACGCTGTCTTCGCGTGATGCAGGATGGCTCCGGCCGCCGGGAGCGCGTGACGACGTGGCGCCGCTCGCCGCGGCCGCCATCGCGGAACCTGAGACCTGCAGGAAATGGCGCCGGGTCAGATGGCGGGTCACTTGCATTCGAAACTGTCAGCGTGGTCGGGATTGCCCAAACCCCGATACTGTCCGACCTTCGGATAGGAACAGAGGGGGCGCGAGCGCGCGGGCTTGCCGTCGATGAATTGCCAAGCTTCGAGACGATCCGGCGCACGAGCTTCGTCAGTCCATCTCTCCAACGCCGCAAGCGGATCGAATCCGGTCAGACCCGAACCACCGCCGCAATGCTGTACGCCGGGCACCATGAAGAGGCGGACGGACTGATCCGTCGACGCTTGCCCGGCGTATTCGCGGGTCGCTTGCCGGATGCGCTGATAGAGGTCAATGGACATCTCCGCCGGAATAGCCGGATCGGACCATCCATGCCAGATGAGCAGCTTGCCGCCGCGCCGCACGAATGGCCCGAGATCGTCGTCCCGCACATCGAGCAAGCCTCCCAGCTTCCGTTCCAGATCCGGTACGTCCTTGCGGAAGGAGAACGCCCGCGCGTCATAGTGGGGATCGTTCATGACGATGTACCGAAAGAACTGCTCGCCCAGCAGGAATTGATTCGGCCCCATGCCGCGCTCCGGGCCCTCCGGCAGCACATCCCCGCGAAAATTGAGCCGCCCGCCCTGATCTGACACCGGGGGCATCGTCCCGAAAAACCACTTCGGCCATCCCCATGACAAACCAACATCCCGATCGCCCCCGCTCAGCCGGTAACCGAAGTAGCCCTGCTGCCCGGCGGCGAAATCCGGGCGTCGCAACGTCTCGAGAGTCCTGAGCTGCGCCGCTGTCAGGCACGTTCCGGGATCCCTGCCGGCTTTGCAGAGCAGTACGCGCAGATTCACCCTGCACCTCGTCGGGTCCGTGATGATCCCGTCTTTTAAACCGTCGCCATCGCTGGCGTCGCACTGGTCGAGGACGACTCTGTCCACCTCCTTGAACAGCTCAGGCGCTATCCAATTGGCCGGGGATCGCAGGATCGTCTTGCCATTCTCGATGAACGTGACGAGAAGCTTACTGTAGCTCCAGGCGGGTGCACCGGCGATGATTCCGTCGAATGTGTCCGGAAAGCGCACGGCCTCGACGATCGCCTGGCGTCCACCCGCTGAACACCCTTGGAAGTACGCGTGTGCCGGCATCGTGCCGTAGTACGCCGTCGCAAGGGACTTCAAGGCGCTTGCCGCCAGTGCGGTGCCCGTCTCGAAATGGTTCACCACACCGACAGGATTGTTCAGCGCCCACGTCGCGTCTGCAACCGACTTTCCGGTATGTCCCGTATCACCGGTTCCGGTTGCATAGCCTCGGGCGAGACCCGACTCGATGGGGTCGAGCGTGCCGGCAAAGCCGCCAATCCCCAGGAACAGGTATTTTCCGTTCCAGCCATCCGGCAATCCCAACTTGAAGCCGATCGGGGTGCCATGCTCGATGTGCCCGACGACGGAGCAATACGCCACGACAGGCGCCGCCGCATCCACATGCTTCGCTGAATCTATGTGCAGCGACGGCGTCGCGAGAGACTGCAGCCGCTCGGTAGTGCAGACACGCTGACTCTGGCCCGGCTCCGCCGCGCTCGCGCAGGTGAAAGCGAAAGATAACGCCGCGCACGCGATCCTCGTCGCGTACCTCTGCCGTGCTCTGAGTCTGCTCCGCATCTTTGGACCCTGTTCACGGGTGGCCGGGCTGTGGGGATCTGCGACCCAGATGCCGGTCGAAGAACTGGCCCAGAACGTCGTAGGCCTCGCGGGACTCGGGCAATTTGGGATCCATCATGAAGGCGTGCCAGAGTCCGTCGAACAGGATGAGCTCCGCATCGACTCCCGATTCCCACAGACGCCGCTCCATGACGGTTTCCGAGCTGGCCGCGAAATCGCGACTTCCGGCGAGCAATAGGGTCGGGGGAAAGCGGGCCAGCAGTTGCGGCGATTCGAGCGGAAACGCGAGCGCATCGTGCGCGTCCACCCCACTGAAATACGGCAGGCCCGATAGCAGCAAAGGCTTGCCGCCCGGCGGGACCGGATGCCCTGAGAGCAGCGGCGCAAGATACGCCGAATCCCCGTCGAGCTCCGCCCCCGTGCCACACATCGTGGCAATCGCTCCCGGCGGCGGCAGATTGTGAGTCGCGAACCAGGCAACGGACTGGGCAGCCAGAATTCCTCCGGCCGAGCAGCCGTAGATCCCGATGTTGCGCGGCTCGTAGGTCTTCAACAGCGCGCGGTATACCGCCGCGACATCCTCGGAGGCTGCCGGAAATCTGAACTCGGGCGCCATGCGGTAGTCCACAGCGATGACTTTGATGCGGCTGGTTACGGCGATCGGTATGGCTTCGAGGAGCGATTCGCTGGCGGCGCCCCACATGAAGCCGCCACTGTGCAGGCTGATGAGGACCCGCTGGCGATTACCCTGCGCCAACCCCCGTTCGGGGGTCACGACATCGGTACGAACACCGCCGAGGACTTCCGGCACGATGCTCGCTCGATATAACTCGCGCGTCGCGGCAAGTAACTTGTCAGTGCCCTTGTCGTGAAACGACCTGAGTGCTTTGACATCGGCCCCGAAGGTTGGCTCCACGGGTGCCTCGCGAAGTCCTGCGACGGCGTGTTGCGCCTCCGGGCTCGCGAAGCGCGAGAACGGGATGTCCGCGGCAGCGGCATGGACCGTTGCGAGGTCCCGATCGCCCGGCTGTGCCGAGGTGTCCGGGTGCTCCGCTTTCACGCCCGCCGCCCAGAGCAATGAGGCGGCGGCCAAGGTCAGGATGGCGCCGAGCTTGGTTCTGGCTGCCAGCATACGGTCAGAAACGCACGTCGAGAGAGATTCCCACGGTTCTGAAAGAGCTCTCGTCGAATTGTTGCAGATAGTCGCCCCCGCGAGCCAGATCGCCATCCAAAGGGGACACGGGATCCGCCACAATGAAGGTCGGGACACGCTTGTCGAACAGATTACGCGCGAAGAGCGCTGCCCGCATGCGTGCATCCTTCGTTTGCACGCCGATGCTGGCGCCGGCGATGCCGTAGCCTCCCACCACCGTGCGAGGATCGTGCGCCGCCGTATAACTTACGCCACTGCGATAGTAGTAGGTCATCGTGAGCACTCCGTCGAGTCCGGACGTCAGCGAGTGCTGATACTCCGACATCAGTGAGCCCGCCCACCTGGGAGCCAGGGCGAGCTGGTTCCCGGTGGAGTTGCTCGTGCGATTGGGCAGACACACGCCTCTTCCGGCCGTCCCGGCGGGTTCCCCATAGTAGCAGCTGTCGCCGGTGAAGGACTGGTAGACGGCGTCGTTGAAAGTAACCCCGCCGTTGAGCGACAACCCCTCGGCCGGCAATGCCTTCAAATCCAACTCGACGCCTTTCGCCAGCAGCACACCGGCATTCGCGGTCGTGAATCGCAGCAACGCCGGATCGTAGGCTTGCGCCTGGAAATCCTCGAATTTGGTGTGAAACAGCGCGACATCCAGAATGAGCCTGCGATCGAGCAGGGTCGACTTCAGGCCGAGCTCGGTATCCAGAGGTATTTCCGGCCGGATCGGTGTGAGGCCGGTCGCCCCCCCGAAGGTTGGAGACTTGTAGCCGCGCGCGAAGGTAACATAGCCGAGTACGCCCGCTGCCAGATCCGCCTCGGCTCCTGTCTTGAACGAGAAATTGGCCTTCGTGAACCCGCCCGCGCTGGTCGCCGTCGGCGACAGCGGCACCGCGAACCCCGCGCCCGTGCTCGTTCCTACCGCATTGAAATCGTCGTACGTGAATCGCCCGCCGAGGATCAGCCGCACGGAGTTGGTCACCGAGAGCGTACCCTGGCCGAATGCAGCGTAGTTATTGTTTCGGATGCGGCTCGAGCCGATGCTGCCGAGACTCGCGATGACTGCGGGCGGTGGCGGCGGGTAGAAGGGCTCGAGATTGGCGCCCAGGGTATTGAAGCCGTAGTCGCTGACGTACAGGTAATAGAGTCCCAACTGGTATTGGAGGAAACCATGCGCCGGCGAGGTCAGCCTGAATTCGTTCGAGATCTCCTTTTGATCGCGCCCCTGGGAGTTGAGGTCAAAGAAGCTGATGGGCAGCAGGTCGGTATCGAGCTGACTGGCATCGTGATAGGCACGATAAGCGGCAATATCGGTCAGTGAATAGCCGTCCCCGAACGAGTACACCACCTTCGCCTGGGCACCGCCGAGCTCGAACCAGTTGGACGTCGCGCTGTTTCCGGCGACGTCCCGATTCCTGGGGCTCGCGGCAATTCCCACTGCGGCATCCTGGCCTGCAATGAAGCCGACCGGCGCATCGAAACGGCGCACGAGCACGCTGCCTCCAGGTCCTGACTCGCCGGCATAGTCGGCTGCCAGATAGATTTGCCAGGCGTCGTTCGGCTGCCAGAGATACTTGATCCGCGCGCCGTACTCGGTTTGTCCGAGATCCTCGCTGCGGAACACGTTCCGGGCGAACCCGTCCTGTCGCGTTACAAAGCCGCTGATGCGCGCCGCCGAGTCGCTCGAGAGCGGCAGATTGACCGCACCTTGCGCGATCACTTCATTGCCTGCCGAGCCGTCGTCCGTCTTTCCATAGGAGAGGTGGTCGACGGTCTCCAATCGGTCCAGACGCGGCATCGCCGTGACGATATTGACCACGCCTGCGGAGGCATTCTTGCCGAACAATGTGCCTTGAGGTCCGCGGAGCACCTCGACACGATCCAGGTCGAAGAACTGAACGACACCCATGGACGGGCGCGCCATGACCACGTCGTCGATCACCGTCGACACGGACGACTCGATGGCAGGTCCATAGATCGCGGTGCCAATGCCACGGATGAAGAAGTTGGTCGCGCCAACCTGGCTGTTGACGGACTCCTGCTGCAGGCTGGGAACGAGGTATTGGAGCTGCGAGGCTTCGAAGAAGTGTTGGCTCTGCAGGTCGGCGCCGGTCACCACACTGAGCGCCACCGGAACGCTTTGGATGTTCTCGCTGCGCTTCTGGGCGGTGACGACGATTTCCTCCAGCTGCAGCCTGTCCGACTTTTCGGCCGCCGCCGGGCTCGTCTGATCTTGCGGCGCGGACGCCGCTAGCCCCTGCGCCCGGCTGTACGGAGTGCCCAAGGCAGTAACCACCGTCACAGCCGCGAGGCCGTACTTTGCTTTCATGGACGCGAACCCCCCTCACAGCGACCGAAGCTGGCTTCGAGGGGCGCATTAATCCAAAACGGCCCGCGGACCGGCAAGTTACTCACCGTTACAAGTCCTTGGCGCCTGCCGCGGGGACTCCCTGCAGGGAAGGGATGACCGGCTCAGCTCGCGCGGGAGCTCAGCTCATCGAGGCGGGCGACCGCGCGTTGCTCGAGAGCGCGGGCGTCCTGGCTCCGGGCGGTTGCGATCGCATCGACGAGCAATTGTCGGACGCGACGCTTGCCGGGCTTGCCGGTCCTGAGAAGCAGATCTGCCCTCACGCGACTGCATTCCGCTTCCCAGACGCGCTCGTCGTGAGCCTCGATGAACCGCTGCGCGCACGACAGTATGTCGAGTCCTTGCTCCGGTCTGCGGATCCGGCCACAGATCTCGGCAGCGAGGATCAGCAGGCAGGAGGTCAGGTAGCGCTCACGGAACTGCCCCGCGCAATCCAGTAGCCGCTCGAGGTGCCGGGCATCGCCGTCGCGGCGAAAGGACGCCCATTCGGCGCAAGCGGCTCCAAAAGGCTGCCAGTACCGGCAGTCGCGCTCCGAACAGATCGTTTGCAGACGCTGGTTGTATTCGAAAACGGTGTCGACGTTCTCGGCGCAGATTTCGTAGAACATGAGCCATGAAAGCACCATCGCGAGAGTGGAAGCGTGGTTCCTGGCTTCGGCGATGGCCAACGCCCGGACGGCATGCGCTCGCGCCAGCTCCCGCTCCCCGAGATGCCACAAGGTCCAGGACATGTAGGCCGCACAGGCCGCCCCCGGATCGAAACCGAACCGCGGACCGTGGCAACCGATGTCATAGCGGGACAACGCTCGCTCGAAATGCTGCCGGGCCAGAGGAAACTGACCTCTGAAAGCTGCGCTCGCGCCCAGCAGCCGGAATGCTTCGACTTCCAGCTGGCTATCGGCCGTGTCCCGGGACAGCTGCTCGAACTCCGCCGCCAGCGAGCTGGCGGTCTTCCATTCACCACGTCCCGCGGCATGAGTCCACAGCCCGTACACAGCGGTAGCCAGCTGCTCCGGTTTGCCGAGCTCGGTGGAGAGCAAGCGGGCTCTGTGATAAATCGAGGCCAGCTCCGAGTCTACGTAGCCACAGGCGTGCCGGATGACCCAGCCCAGCTCTATCAGGATTTCGAGCTCACGATTGCGATTGTGCTCGCTGGCAGGCAACTTCGTGCACGCTTGCAACGCGAGGCGCAGGTCGGCCGTCGCTTCGGCCAGGGCGAACCGCCCGGCGGCTTTGCGGCCCGCGCGAATCCAGAACGGGATAGCCTCGTCGTAACTACCCGCCTCCATCATATGGCCGGCGATCACCTCCGGATGATCGTTGGCGAGCTCCGGAAAGGACTCCACCAGTAGCCTGCCCACGCTTTGATGCAGCCGCTGACGGGAATGCACCAGCATCGAGCCATACGCCGCGTCGCGCAGCAAGGCGTGCCGAAAGGAAAACGTCGGCGATGCGTCCGAGCCCTCCCTGACGATGACTCCCGCGGACACCAGCTGATCGAGGGCCGTGTCGGTTTCCTCCTGCGGATAACCGCATGCGAGCGCAAGCATGTCGCGGCTGAACTGGCGGCCGATGACGGCGGCCGCCTGGGCGATGCCGCGCGTCGAGCCGAGCCTGTCCAGCTGCGAGGCCAGCAGGTCGCTCAGGCTTTCGGGAATGGGCGCATCCCGCAAGGCGCTCTCGTCCGCCGCCAGGAACAACCTGGTCAGCTCTTCCAGGAACAGCGGAATTCCCTCAGCCTTCTCCAGGATCGTCCCACGCGCGCCCGCGGAGAGCGGCGCCGTGCTCAGGGTCTCGTCGATGAGCTCGTTGCATTCCTTTCGTGGCAGGCGCGTCAGCCGGATGGATGTGAGACTCGTACGCTGCGCGAAATTCGGCGCCGGATCCTCGCGGCTGGTCAACAACACCAGCAACCGCATCCGCTCGGCAAGCCGCACCACGTCCCGCAACAACTCCAGGGTCGTCGGGTCGGCCCAGTGAATGTCCTCCACGAGGAGAACGGTAGGCCGGCGCTCGACCTGCGCGCAGAGCAATCGAAGCAGCAGCTGTTGAGTCAGGTCCATGCGTTGACTGGCTGAAAGCGGGCTCAGTTGCTCGTGAGTCGTTCCGGACACGAGCGTGTCGAGCAACGCATGATCGAGCGGCCCGGCCAGGTCGAAGCGCGCCAGAAAAAGCGCCAGCTGCCGCTCGAGCGGCGCTCCTTCGGCTGCTCCGCCGATCCCGCTCTTGAGCAATTCGACGCACGGATACAGGGTGCTGTTGGCATGGTGGGATGAGCACTGCAGGCGAATCTGCTCGCCGGCGGCTCCGATTCGTTCCAGCAGCGACTCGGCGAGCTTCGACTTCCCGATCCCGGCATCACCCACGACAATGGCCGCCTGGCCTTCCCCCTCGAGGCTCAGCTGCCAGCGGCTCATGAGCAACGCCTCTTCCTCGCGGCGCCCGATGAGGGCCGACCGTAAGCCGGCATGTGCGGCGTGGAACCGGGTCAGTGAGGGTATCGCTCTCAGCAGGCGCCACAGGAGATCCGGACGATCGCCCGCCTCTCCCAGGGAGCCGGCGGGGACGAAGTCGAATGAGCGCCCCGTCAGGCGTCGGGTGGACTCCGCGACCAGGACACCATTGAGCGGTACCCTCGGCAGGATCTGCGTCGCCAGCGACGGAGCTTCTCCGATTACCGCCGGTCGCACGGACGTCTCAGCCGCAGCGGCGCGTATGACGACCTCGCTGGTGGCGACCCCTATTCGAACGCCGAGTGGCTGGAAGCCAAATGCGTCACGGATTGCGGCGAGCATTTCCAATGCGGCCGTAAGGGCTCGCCCAGCACTATCCTCCAGAGCTTGGGGCCAACCGAAATACACAATGAGGCGGTCACTCGCGCCGCCGTCTACTGTCCCGCCGTGCTGCTTGGCAACGGAGGTACATCTCTCATGGAAGGTGTCGAAGGCGTCGAGGAATTCGGACGCCGGACCCTGTTGGGACAGGCTGTGCTCATTACCGAACGCGCACGACAGAACCGTCACGAGCCGGCGCTCTTCCGAAGCACCCCACACCCGCTTGGGCGGCGCTGTGTTCGATGGCGGATCCGGCTCGGGCGCGGGGGCGCTGTCCAGCGCGTTGGAGGGCGTCTCCTTTGCGACACGCCGGAAAGTCGGGACGTAGGAGCCCTTCGGAATCTCCAGCGCAATGGGATCCGCGTCGCCCTGCTCGACCCGATATTGCATCAGCAGCCGGCGTAACCGCCCCGCCTCCACCCGCACCAGGGAATTCGTACCCGGCTCGAAGTCGGCGGGCCTGTCGAAGACACCGGTGGCGATGGTGTATTCCTTGAGTTGCGCCGCCCGGCCCGCCAGGCTCTCCTCGACCAGAAAGGCGAGAAAGCGTTGCATCCGAGGCGCGCGGGCAAAGCTCGGGCTGCGGAGAATGCGGGCTGCCTGCTCCCGGATCAGCACAGGATCGCATTCGGCCGTGCGCGAAGCATCCGTCCCCGCGTTCGCAGACCCGGCCGTACTGTGCATTGTCCCCCCTCGTCTGTCGCCCCGCGCTGACGCGTCCCCAGCTTCGAGTGGGTCATACTATTAAAGGCCCGGTTCGCTGTCGAATCCGCCGCCAGCGGTTGACGCGGGAGCCTTCCGCGGTGGGCCGCGAGGTTGATGGCTATCGATCAGACTTGCCCGCCCAATCGTTGCGGACGACGACGCCGCCTTTCATGACGAACCCGATCGTGCGCAGCGCGTGGATGCTCTGCAGGGGATCGCCGCTTACCGCGATCACATCAGCGTACTTGCCCGCCTCGAGACCGCCGAGATCCTTCTCCATGCCTGTCATCTGCGCCGGCGTGACCGTGGCCGCGCGCAGGGCCTGCAGGGTCGTCATGCCCGCCTTCACGTATAGCTCCGCCTCGGCGACCGTGGCGGTGGTCCCGTCGTTGGGCTCGAAAGGAAACTGATCCGTCCCCAGGGCTATGTTGACTCCCAGGCGAATCGCGTTCTGCAGCATCGCCCAATGGTCGACTCCCGTGCTCTTGACGCGCTCCAGGTACCAGGGCGGCGAGCCGATCTTGCGGTAGAACTCGAGCGCCCCGGGCTGGCTGACCACGATGGTCGGGACGAGCCAGACGCCCTTGGCCTTCATTTCTTTCAGAACAGAGAGGTCGAGGTGATACCCATGCTCGAAGCCGTCGATGCCGAACTTCATCGCCTGATGCGCAGCCACGCTGGAGCCGTTATGGGCCGTGACCTTGATGCCGTTGCGGTGCGCGACCTCGATGAGGGTGGACAGCTCCTCGTCCGTCATCGGAGCCGCCGAAATATCGCCGTGCGAATCGGAGATGCCGCCGGAAATGGCGATCTTGATCCAGTCCGCGCCTTGCTTGATCTCTTCACGCACCACATGGGCAAACGCGTACGGACCGTCGGCCTCGAGCGAACCATGGCCGCCGGTTGGAATGATGACCTCGCCGGCGGTCTTGATGCGCGGCCCGATCACTTCGCCCCTGTCGATCGCCCTGCGCAACGCGAAGTCCGTACCATGGTCCTCGCCGACCAGGCGCAATGTCGTCACGCCCGAGAGAAGTGAGAGCCGGGCGTTGCCCGCCATGCGCAGCACTTCCTCTACATCCGTCTCGTTCGCGAGCGAATCACCGGCGGCTCCCGGCAGCTTCAGGCCGAGATGAACGTGCATGTTCATCAGTCCCGGCAACAGCCACTTGCCCTCGGCGTGAATGACCTCGGCGCCCGCCGGAACGGCTACGGCGCTCGCGGGCCCGACGGCCATGATCCGCTCTCCTTCTGTGACCAGCACGGCATTTGGAACGGCACGCCCGTTGGCCAGATCGACGACCGTAGCGCCGACGATCGCCTTACTCTGGCCAGCCGCCCAGCTCGAGGCGGCTCCGAGCAGGAGGATGAGCCCCGTGAAAATCCGCCGGTATCCGAGCTTCATGTCGTCTCCATCAAAATGTCAGTTCCGGCCTGCGCCGGAAGCGAGCCAGCGATCAACCTTCCGCTCGAGCGTGGCGAGCGGCATGCTGCCGCCGAGGAGGATCTGATCGTGAAACGCCTTGATGTCGAAACGGGAGCCCAGAGCCTGTTGCGCCCGCTGCCGTAATGTCAGGATCTGAATTTCGCCGATCTTGTAGGACAGTGCCTGGCCGGGGTACGCGACATATCGCTCGACTTCCGCCGTCGCCTGTGCCTCGCTCATGGAAGAATGCCCGGTCATCCAGCGCACGCCGCGTGCAACGCTCCACCCCTGAGCGTGAATGCCGGTGTCGATCACCAGCCGGTTGGCGCGCAACATCGCATAGTTGAGGTGACCGTAGAGTTGCCAAGGGTCCTCGTAAAGGCCCATCTCCTGCCCCAGCGATTCGGCGTACAGTCCCCAGCCCTCCACATACGCATTGGTCGAGTCGAAACGCCGGAAGGACGGCAGATCGGTCCGCTCCTGCGCCACCGATGTCTGCAGATGATGACCCGGCAGCCCCTCGTGCAGGGAGATCGTCATGACGTTGAATCTATCGCGTACTCCCGAGGCATAGATGTTCATCCACAGGATCCCGGGCCGGGAGCCATCAGCGGCGGCCGGAGCGAAGTAGCCGTTGTCCAGTGAGTTGCGCGCGGACTGCGGCAGCGGACGGATTTCGTAAGGCGCCCTGGGCAACACATCGAAGAGCGCCGGCAGCTTCGGCACGATCCGCTGCCGCGCCGCCTCGAAGGCCGGAATCACATCGTCCGGGCTCGCGAAGTGCTGCTGCGGATCCTCGCGAACATGCGCGAGGAAGTCGTGAAGTGTCCCGCTGAAGTGAACGGCTCTTTGCACGTCGCGCAGCCGCGCCGTAATGCGGCGTACCTCGGCCAGCCCGAGCGCGTGAATCTGCGCGGGGCTCATGTCGGTTGTCGTGTGGTACCGCACGAAGTAGGTGTATAGCAGCGCACCACCAGGCAACTGGCCGAGGCCGGCACTCTTGCGGGCGTGCGGGAGGTATTCGGTGCGCAGGTAATCGAACAGACGCTGGTAGGCGGGTTGGATCACGGTCGCGATCTTGCGGCGATACGCTGCCGCCAGACGTTCGCGTTCGGCGCCCGGGATGTCGGCAGGCATCGACGCGATCGGATGCCAGAATTGCGTCTGCTCGGGGGCGATTCCCAGATGGGCCTGGAGCTGGGGCAACATCCTCTCGACCACGATGCGTGGCAGAACCACACCCTTGACGACGCCCTCCCGCAACCGCCGAATCACAGCATCCGTCCAGCGGGAATAGTTATCCGCGCGGATCAGGGCCTTGTCGTAATCCGCGAGCGACCTGAAAGGATAGGACCCCGAGCCGGCCGCCTCCGCCGCATAGCTGACGTGCAGCCCCTGGAACTGGTTGATCGGCAGCAGGCGCGCGAGCTCAAAAAGCCCGCTGCCGTAAAAACCGCGATCCCTGTCGAGCCGGTAGCGCAGCATGCCGTAGCTCACGCGGTCGTCCACGCTCAGCCGCGCGGGCTCGAAGGCAGCCAGCGCGGCGGAGTAGTGATTCAACATCTCGAGCATGCGGGAGCGCCAGCCATCTTCCAACGACTCATCGAAGAGCTCTGCGGAAGAAGTGTCGCCCACCGTGAGGGCCTCTGCCGGATGGAGCCGCAGGAAGTCTGCCCAGTAGGCTTCGAGCAGCTCGTGGAAAGACTGTTGCGAAGCCTCGACAGCAATCGTGGTGGACGGCGGCAAGTGCTGCGCCCCGAAGGCGACCGCGCCATTGGCGGCTGCGAGGCACAGCGCAACCGTCGCCACCGGCCCGCGGCCCGCCCTGCTCATCGCCTCAGTTCGTCCAAACGGTCACCCGCACACCGGCACTGCGATAGGATGGCTCGATGAACATCCCGGTCACGAAGGCCTTCTCATAGGCGTTGGTGTAGTACTTCCTGTCGAGCAGATTCTCCACGAACGCGGTGACGCTCCAGTTCTCCCGGGAGAAGCCCGCCCGCAGATTCCAGACATTGTAGGCTGGAACATGCCATGGAAAACCGGTGTGAAATTCAGAATTCTGGTCCGGAATGATGCCGCCCTTGTAGTACCACTCCAGGCGCGCGAAAGCGGACATTCCAGCGGCGAAATCGTGCGTGTACTGACTGTCGGCGTGCAAGGTCCACAGCGGCGCGTTCGGCAGTGTCGCCCCGGTCAGATCGCCCTGGGTTCCGGTACCGGTCTGCGCGTCGCGATACGCCAGGTAGTAAGCGCGATTGTAACCGGCACCCGCGTCGACCGTAAGACCGGAGACCACCAGGGCCGTGGCCTCGGTCTCCATGCCGTAGCTGCGTGCACCGGCCGCGTTGGCTATGCCGGTGAGGAAGTACACGCCGCCGTTGTTGGGAAGCTGCTGGCCGATGGAGTAGTCGGCCTGGATGTCCTTCCAGTCCATGTAGAAGACGTCCGCGTTCAGGCGCAGCCGTTTGTCGGCCGACTCGGTCTTCACGCCCAGCTCGTAGTTCGTCAGCGTCTCCGGCTTGTAGACCTGCGTGCCGCCCTTGGCGAGCGACTGCGCCTCGACGCCGCCCGCCTTGAAGCCGCGGGAGATCGTGGCATACGCGCTCGCCTGGTCCGAGAGCAGGTAGAGCAGCGACACGCGCGGCGAGAAGTTATTGAAGGTTCCCACGCCGTTCACGTAGTTTTTGACGAGCACACCGGAGGTGTTGTATCCGTCGTTGTAGACTCTCTCGTGGGTGTAGCGCGCGCCGACGGTCAACGTGAGCTTCGGATCGATGTGCCACACCCCCTCGCCGAAGCCCGCATACGCGAGGTCCGAGGAGTCGGACAGCGAGGAAGTCACCTCGTAGCCTGGCGGAAGCGCAAAGGGATTCTGCGCGCCGGCAAAGGTGTACTGGGTCGTGTGACCGATGTCGTGTCCGAAATACAGACCGCCCGTCCAGTCGACGGGGTGTCCCGATACCGATTGCACCCGCAGCTCCTCGCTGAGGGAGCTGCGCCTGATCGACTCATGCTCGTACCACAGGTCGAGGCTCGAGCCGTCGATATCGCCTCCTTCGAACTCGTTCGAATTGAGATAGCCCGCCACATTGGTGACGGTGAACTGCTCCGCCTCGTACTTGACGCGGTTGGACACGTAGGCGAGACGGGTGCCATCGTTCTGCGGGCGGTTGAAATTCACGGAATTGGTGTTATTCGGCCAGAAGCCGACCCCGTCGGGAATCGCGACGCCATTGTAGGGCGGCCCGCTGTAGAGGACGTGCCCGGAGAAGTCGCCAAGCACCCCTGAGGGCACGCCGTTGCGCATGCCCACGTGCTCATTCGTCACCGTGCCGGTGGTGTCGATGGTCAGATTGCCGCTGGGCGTAAAGCGGATGATGGCCTTGCCATAGGTATACTTGCTGTCGTTGCCGCCGCCGATCGGATTGACGTTGCGGATGTTGCCGTCGCTCGTCTCGTCGCGGCCGACCAGCCGGACGGCCAGCAGATTGTCGATCAGCGGCAGGTTGAGGATCACGTGGCTGTCCAGCGTGTTGAAGCTCGAGTACTGCGAGCTCGCCTCCGCGAAGAAATTATTGGTCGGCTGCCGGGTCGTGATGTTGATCGCGCCCCCCACGGCGTTGCGGCCGAAGTACGTGCCCTGCGGGCCGCGCAACACCTCGATCCGCTCGATGTCCACGATTTCCGGATTGGACGTGCCCTGCGCCACGTTGAACTCGTCGACATAGAATCCGAAGCTGCCCTCCTTGATGTTGTTGTCCGGCGAGAGCTGGTCGCTGACGCCGCGCAGGGCGAGCTCCTTGCGATCGCGCGTGCCCTGGCTGGTGAAACTCACATTCGGGGTCTGCGAGAAGTAGCTGTCCACACCCTGGAAATTGTCCTGGGCGATCTGGGCGCCGCTGAATACCGAGAGGCTGATCGGCACGTCCCGCGCATTTTCCTCGCGGCGTTCGGCCGTGACCGTCACTTCCTGCAACGCGTCCTGTGACGGATCGGCCCGGGGAGTATCTTCGGCGCTTGCGCCGGCCGCATAGGAAGCAGCGAGCGCGACGCTGGCGCAGCACAGGAAGCGCTTCACGCCGGCCCGCAGGCGTGTCTCAACGGCTGGTGTCATACAGGTCTCCCATTTTCATTGGTATTCGACAGGCCGGCTTCCCGCGACGCCGGGTTGCGGCAAACGCGCCAGCCCCCTTGCGGAGCCTGCCGGGAGGCTCCTGCGGCGCGCGCTCATCAATGCTTGCCGCCGGCACTCCCAGCGGGTTCAGGCACGCTCACAAAATTGATCAAAGCGATCTTGCCGTTCTCGATGGCGGCATATCCCATGACCCGCTCCACACTGTCCTTGCCGCGCTCGCGCGCCTTGACGAGGTGATGTGTGAAGATGCGCTCCCCGCCCGGCGACTCGAACTCATCGATGAAGGGCAGCTCGATCTCGACGAGCTGCGTGTGTGCCTGGATGTCGCGGAAATGCGCGGCCCACTGCGCGAGGCCCTTGCACCGCTCGACCCCGTTGACCCGCAAGACCGCATCCGGCGTGAAATATTTTGCGAACGCCGCCGGTGTGAAGCCATCCGGCTGCTTGTAGGCCGAGTTCCACCAGACAAACATGTCGGTGAGGAGGTCGTGGTGAGCCGCCGCGGCGTACGATCCCCAGGGCGCCATCAGGAGGCCGGCCAGCATGGCGGCCACAATCTTCCGCTTCGAAAGGATCATTCAGGGACGAGGTTTGCGGCTCCGGCCATCAGCCTTCAAGAGTGCGGCAGCGCCGGCACTGCATCAATGACACGGCGCGCCGGAATGTTTGCGGGCGGCGCAATCGAGAGTCGCGCGAGCGCTCATCATCCCCAAAAAGGTGCGGCCGAACGGGATGCTAGCCGGTCTCGGCGCGCGGGACGCGCTGCGGATCGCGTTCGGCAGGAAGCGAACCGGAGGCTACGGACAGTTTCGAACGTTCGAGGCAACGCTCGTAGCCGCTCAGGTAAGACATCAGGCTGTTCAGCAGACGCAGTGGCGCCGGCGTCAGATGACGGCCGAGGCGGGCTATAAGGTGCACCGAGGTGTCTTCGAGGGCCGAGCTTTGCACCGGTATGGCCACGAAAGCACCGCGCTCGACCTCTTCGCTCACGGCCAGCATCGGCAGCAGCGTCAGCAGATCGCCTGAATTCAGGAGGGTCTTGAGCAAAGCGAGCGAATTCGAGGTCACGTTCGGCTGCAGGAAAACGCGTTCGGATACCTCGGCCACCTTGATGATCTGGCGGGTCCTGAAGGACGACTCCGGCAGACACATGGGGTGCAGGGCCAGCTCCGCAAGCGTCACGCTCTGCTGCTTCGCGAGAGGGTGCGTCGGTCTCATGATCGCGCACAGGGGGTGTCGAACGGAGACGAGGACGCGGATGCGCGGATCGTCGCTGGCTTGGAAGGCCAGCCCGAGATGCGCCTCGTCCTCGAGGACCAGCCGCGCCACCTCGCTCGAGGAGGCGGTCACACGGATATCCAACAGAATACCCTGGTGCTTGGACACGAACCGCGAAACCAGCCCGGCCAGCTCGGTACCGATGAAGCCCTCCCCGATCGCGAGACTGAGCCGCCCCGTGCGCAGGCCCTTGAGGTCGGCGAGCTGGGCCTCGAACGCCTCGCGATGCGTGAGGTGCTGGCTGTGGTAGTCGATCAGCAGCTTCCCCGCTTCAGTGAGGACCAGGCTGCGCCGCCCGTGCTCGATCAGGGCAACCCCGAGCTCGGCCTCCAGTTGAGCAATCTGACGGCTGATCGAGGAGACGGCGACTCCGAGCTGATCCGCGGCAGCTCGCATGGAGCCGAGCCGGGCCGCGTCATATAAATAACGCACGTTCAGATCATGCACGCGAGAGCTCTCCCCCGAAGGTCGGCCCGCAGAATCTCACGGGCGCGCCGATTTGTTTTCAGCCGATTCCATACTAATTCGGCCCTGAAACCGGCGCAAATCGCGGGATGCGCGAGCCGCAGGCCGGCTGGCGGCGTGCTGATGGCAGGCTGCGGAGAGCTACGTCGCGGGTGGCGCGGAGCTGTGCGGGGATTCAGCCGGCGAGCTCCTGGCACTTGCGGCGCGGCCCCCCGCCGGCGTGAGGCCGCAGCGATCGGGCCCCTTGACCCCTCTTTTGCCGAGCTGGCGGCAGGCTCCCAGCACGGCCGTGTCGACGATGTCCTCGACATCGATCTGACGCGGTCGGGTGTCACCCGTGCTCGTTACCGAAAGCACCACGCGCGCACCTGCTCGCCTCGGAGAAACTCCTCCGCCTCCTCACCGCGCAGCAAGGCGAGTTTCGCGAGGAGACCGGCCTCGCTGCACGTGCCGGCGTGAACCGTGACCGAGCGGGGCGCGCACGGCGCCGAACGCCGTGACTGCTAAAATGAGGGCCGCCATGC
>CAZDTG010000039.1:0-32441 GCA_964508005.1 uncultured Steroidobacteraceae bacterium | reverse complement strand
TCTCGGCCGACCGCGACCGGCTGTGGTTCGTCGGCGACCTCGTCAACCGCGGTCCCAAGTCCCTCGAAGTGCTGAGATTCGTGCGCGCGCTGGGCGACGGCGCAGTGGCGGTACTGGGCAATCACGACCTGCATCTTCTCGCCGTCGCCTGCGGCAGCCATCGCAAGCGCAAGTCCGACACGCTGGATGCTATTTTCACGGCCGCGGACCGCGACGCCCTCCTCGGCTGGCTCCTCGAGCGGCCGTTGGCTCACCACGAGCGCGGCGACCTGATGGTGCACGCGGGACTGGTGCCGCAATGGACTGTTGGAATGGCCATCGAGCTCGCCCACGAAGTCGAAGCAGCGCTGCGCAGCGATCCCCGCACGCTCTTCGACAACATGTATGGAGACGAGCCGAAACGGTGGAGCGATACCCTTGCGGGGCCGGAGAGACTGCGGTTCGTGATCAACGTGCTGACGCGCCTGCGTGTCTGCACGAGCGACGGCGAAGTCGACCTGAAGATGAAGGGCAAACCGCCGCCGGGCCATCCGACGCTGCGGCCATGGTTCGAGATCGAAACGCGCCGCAGCACCGACGTCCGGATCGTGTTCGGTCACTGGTCGGCGCTCGGACTCGTCATCCGTAAGGACGTCGCGGGCCTCGACGCGGGCTGTGTCTGGGGTGGAGCGCTCACCGCGCTCGACCTCGACACCGACCGTCCGCCCCTCGCCGTTTCGTGCGCAGGGTACCAATCACCGGATTCGGAATAGATCTGCGGCGCGCGGACCCTACTGCGTTGGTATGGGATTTGGTCCCCAGGAGACTGCGATCTCCGCGGTCTTCGCGACATAGATCCCCGGCGACAGCTCGAGCAGGATCGGCTTCGTCCCGGTAGTGGTCACCGGCAGCACCGTGCGCTGCTGCGCTCGAATCTCGAGCTCCCCGATAGACCCGGGCATGACTCTGAAGGCCAACCGCACGGGCCATGTGGTGCCCTCGTTCGGCTTGAGGACGACTCCGCCTGTCCCGCTCGCCCCCTGCAGATCCACGATCAGCGTATTGCGCAGCCAGTACTGCGGGAACGATGCGGCCGCGCCCCCATCGGTGGTCTCGACGAGCTCATGGACCTGCGGCGGCGGCGGAGCCGGTTTGCGGTGCCAGGGCCAATCCACGCTGGGAAGATGACTGCAGCCGGCCAGCGACATCGCCACTAGCACGCACACACCACCGTACGCGCTCTTTTGGAGCATTACCGTCCTCCTGTGCAGCGCGTAACATACGCGAATCGCGTCCGGGACACACCGTATGGAACCGTTGCAGTCTCTCAATTTCAAGCGCTGGATCGACGAGAATCGGCACCTGCTGAAGCCCCCTGTGGGCAACAAGCGCGTGTTTCGCGATGGTGATTTCGTGATCATGGTGGTCGGCGGTCCGAACGCGCGTAAGGATTATCACGTCGATCCCGGACAGGAGTTTTTCTACCAGCTCGAAGGCGACATGGTGCTCAAGACCATGCAGGACGGGAAACCGGTCGATGTGCCAATCCGTGCCGGTGAGCTGCTGCTACTGCCTGCGAGCGTCCCCCACTCGCCGCAGCGTTTCGCCAATACGGTCGGCCTCGTCATCGAGCGGCAACGCCGACCCGGTGAGCGCGACGGCTTTCAGTGGTACTGCGACAACTGCGGCAATCTCCTGTACGAGGAATTCTTCGAGCTCGAGGACATCGAGACGCAGTTTCCGCCGCTGTTCGAGCGCTTCTACTCGAGCCTCGAGCGTCGCACGTGCTCACGCTGCGGGACCGTGATGGAGCGGAAGGGTTGAACGCGCGGATCAACGTCGGAAACCGTGAGGTTAGCGTCGATCTCTCGAGCCCGGTGAGCCTGGCCATTGATCTGGATTTCTCGGCCGCACAACCGCGTCATTTCGGCGCCCCGCCGGCCAGCTCCCGGCCGTTCGCGGTGCCCGGGTTCTCCGGCTCCGTCGAGCACGGCGCGAGTTGCAATTGCCGCACGCTGACGCTCACCCCGCATTGCAATGGGACGCATACCGAGTGCGTCGGGCATCTGACGCGCGAACGCGCCGACGCGCATAGCGTTGCTCCGTTGGGATTGCTCGCGGCACTGCTCGTCAGCATCGAGCCGGTCGAGGCAACTCTCGCGGGCGAGAGTACGGAGCCGGCGCCGCAACCGGGCGACCCGCTCATTACGCGGCGCGCGCTCGAGAGCCGCTGGCGCGAAACGCCGGCGCCCTTCGAGCCCGGTGTGCTGGTCATCCGCACCCTGCCGAATCGACCCGACAAGCGCCATCGGGACTACACCGATGCAACACCGGCCTATCTTTCACGCGAGGCCGCCGAGTGGCTCGTCGAGCGCGGAATCGAACACCTGGTCGTCGACCTGCCTTCGATCGACCGGGCGCATGACGAGGGCCGCCTCACCGCGCATCGTGTCTTTTTCGGGCTGCCGCGGGCGTCGGTCGCGCTCGCCCAAGCTGGCAGGCCCCGAGCGACCATCACAGAGCTCGCCTACATTCCCGACAGCCTCGCCGACGGACCGTATCTGCTCGAGCTGCAGGTGCCGGCGCTCGCAGGAGATGCAGTACCCAGCCGCCCCCTGCTCTATCCACTGTTGTCGGCTGCAGGAACTGCGGCAGCCCATCGTTCGCGCTAATGTTCCATCCGCGATATGTCCGCACCCGCCATGAGCCACGAAGCCACTCTCGAATACGCCCGGCGCCGCGACGAAGCGGACCCGCTGCGCGCCTATCGCCAGCGGTTCGCCCTGCCCCATGACGAACGCGGACAACCAACTCTTTTCCTCTGCGGCCATTCGCTTGGCCTGATGCCCCTCGCGGCGCGCACGCTCGTGAGCGAAGAGCTCGACGACTGGTCGCGGCTTGCCGTGCTGGGCCATGAGCATGCGCGCAGGCCCTGGATCCCCTATCACGAGAACCTGACCGCGGGTCTCATGCATCTGACCGGCGCCCGCGCCAGCGAAGTCGTCGCGATGAACTCGCTGACGGTGAACCTGCATCTCATGCTGGCGAGTTTCTTCCGCCCCAGCGGCCGGCGCATCAAGATCCTGATCGAGACCGGTGCGTTCTCCTCCGATCGCCATGCGGTGACCTCGCAACTCGCCTGGCACGGCCTCGATCCAGCGCGGCATCTGATCGAGCTCACGCCGCCGGCGGGCAGCGACTCCATCCCCGAAACGGCGATCGAATCCTGCCTCGCGCGGCACGGCACCGACATCGCACTGCTGTTATGGCCGGGAGTGCAATTTCGCACCGGGCAGGCCTTCGATCTCGCGCGCATTGCGCGCGCGGGGCGCGCGGCCGGTTGTGTCGTGGGGTTCGACCTCGCACACTCCATCGGCAACATGCCGCTCTCATTGCACGATTACGACGCAGATTTTGCCGTCTGGTGCAGCTACAAGTATCTGAACGCCGGCCCCGGAGCGATTGGCGGATCCTTCGTCCACGAGCGTCACTTCAGCAACCACTCCCACCTCAAGGGCTGGTGGGGGCACGAACAGGCCACGCGTTTTCGCATGGAGCCGCTGTTCCGGCCGGCCACCGGTATCGCAGCCTGGCAGATCAGCAATCCGCCCATTCTCGCCGCCGCCCCGCTGATTGCCTCGCTGGCAATCTTCCAGGAAGCGCGCATCGAGCGGCTGCGCGCGAAGTCAGTGGAGCTCACCGGCTTTCTCGAGTTTCTCATCGAGCGGCTGCAGCCCGACGCCCGATTCATCACGCCGCGGGAAATCGAGTCCCGCGGATGCCAGATATCGATCCGCATCACGGGCTCGCCCACGCGGGGCCGGCGGGTGTTCGAGCGGCTGGGTGAGCGCGGAGTCGTATGCGACTGGCGTGACCCGGACGTGATCCGGGTCGCACCCGTGCCGCTCTACAACACCTTCGAGGAAGTGTTCCGCTTCAGCGAGCAGCTCGCCGCCGCCTTGCGGGAGATCGCCTGAGCGCCGCTCGCCACCAATCCGTCAACATCGTGGGCGCCGGCCTCGCGGGCGGGCTTCTTGCCGTGTTATTCGCACGGCGCGGCTTCAAGGTCACCCTCTATGACCGGCGCCCGGACCCGCGACAGGGCACCGCGGAAAGCGGCCGCTCCATCAATCTCGCTCTCGCCGCGCGGGGCATCCGCGCTCTCGAGCACGCCGGAGCCATGGACCGCATCCGCCCTCTCCTCATACCCATGCGCGGCCGAATGGTCCACGACCTCTCCGGCACAGCGGCTCTGCAGCCATACGGACAACGCGAGCACGAGGTCATCTACTCGGTCGGACGGGCAGCGCTCAATCGTGCGCTCATCGAGGAAGCGGCGCGGGACGACAACGTCACCTTGCGATTCGAGCAGACCTGCACCGCCGCGATTCCGGAGCGGAACGTGCTGCTCTTCCGCAATCGCACGGACGCCGTCGAATACGAGGTCCCGCTCACACCCACGATCGCCACCGACGGCGCGGGTTCCGCCGTGCGTACGAGCCTTGCGGCCGCGAGGCATGTCAGCGTGCGCGAGGACTGGCTCGATCACGATTACAAGGAGCTCACCATTCCCGCGCAGGCGGGCCATGTGCTCGATGGGAACTCACTGCATGTGTGGCCGCGCGGCGGTTTCATGCTCATCGCCTTGCCGAACACCGATGGAAGCTTTACGGCGACGCTATTTCTCGCTCGCACCGGGCATAACGGCTTCGCGGCCCTGACGAACGCTGCCGCGGTAGAGGAATTCTTCAGGCGCGAGTTCGCGGACGCGGTACCGTTGATACCGGATCTGACGCACCAGTTCGCAGCAAACCCGCAGGGGCAGCTGGGCACCGTGCATCTCACCCCGTGGTACGTCGGCGGCAGCGTATTGCTGCTGGGGGATGCGGCACACGCCATCGTGCCCTTTCACGGTCAGGGCATGAACGCGGCGTTCGAGGACTGCTTCGTGCTGGATGAGCTGTTGGATCGCCCACAGCAGTGGGAGCCGCTGTTTGCGCAATTCGCGCAATCGCGACGGCCGAACGCGGCGGCGATCGCCGCGATGGCGCTCGAGAACTACACGGAGATGCGCGACACCGTGCTGGATGCGGGATTCGTGCGCCGGAAAGCCATCGCCATGGAGCTGGAACGTCGCTTCCCGGACCGTTTCATTCCGCGCTATTCGATGGTGATGTTTCACCCGGAAATCCCGTACGCCGAGGCCCAACGCCGGGGAGCGGTACAAGCGGAAATCCTCTTGGATTTGGACTCGAGACGGGACGCATCGGGCGCAATGGACGCCACCCTCGCCGAAAAGTTGGTCAGGGAGCGGCTGGAGCCCATCGGCCCAGGCGGGGTGCCCATGTAGGCCGCAAAAGCCACGCCTTTTGCGGCCGGCAACGAAGCTACTGTCCGAAAAAAGGGCCGCAGGCCACTTTTTTCCAATGAATCAGTGTGATCGCGGTGACAATGGAGCGCTCTTGCGCTCCAGCGTCACGAACGTCACATCGTACGCATTCTTCTCATCCGCCGGATGCTCGCTGAATTCCGCGTCGACCCACTGCGTCGGGTCGAAGTCCGGGAAAATCGTGTCGCCGGGCAACTCGGCGTGCACCTGCGTCAGATAGATCCGCCGCGCAAACGGCATGAACAGCCGATAAATCTCCGCGCCGCCGATCGCGATCACCTCATCGGTCTCGCGCACTTTACGCAGCGCCTCCTCGACCGAGTTCACGACGATGACCCCGTCGGCGTGCCAGTCCCGATTGCGTGTGAGCACGAAATTCAAGCGCCCGGGCAACGGCTTGCCGATCGATTCGAAGGTCTTCCGGCCCATGAGGATGGACTTGCCGAGAGTGATCGCCTTGAAGCGGCGCAGGTCCTCGGGAAGACGCCACGGCAGCGTGTTGTCGCGCCCGATCACGCCGTTCTGCGCCATCGCAACAATCATGGAAACGAAGGGCCTGGTCATGCCGCCATTATCGCAAGACCGCCCTCCGGAGCAACCGTCGGGCGTGAATTAGCCGGCTTATTGTCATGTACACGCACGGCATATGTGCGCCCCACGGCCGACGGCCCATTGCGGTCGCACGCGGCGCTCAGTAGCCGGCAATGCTCTGCAACGCCGCCGCCGCATCTACCAGCCCGTATCCCATGTCGTAATCGAACCCCTCCACCGCATTGACCGGCTGCGGTCCGAGATTGCCGCCACGGTTTCTCAGGCGCATGTCGCTGGCTGTCCGCCGGAGGACGTTGTAAAGCGCGGCCGGCGTGAGATTGCGGGGTGTCGGAACCGGCCGGCGCGCCGCGATGTCGCGTGCACGTTTGTCCAGTAGCAGAGCCGCGACGCCTGCCACGTGCGGGGCGGCTGCGGACGTCCCTGAGAAGTTCGGAAACAGGTCGTCCTCCGAGCTGCCCGGCACGTTGAAGCCCAGCCGATAGTAGAAGAAGCTGGTGTTGCCGCCATCCGGTCCGATGACGCCGGGCTTCGCCCGCAACTGCGCGCTCTCGAGGCGGCGACCGGCATGATCGAACAGGATCGGGGTGCCGCCCGCGGAGGAGAAACTGTCGAGACAGGCGGGCACGCACTGCGGGCGCAGCGGACTGCCCCACGCCTGCGTCTGATACCAGGCGGCGGCACCAACCGCCTCCGCGCCGGCCGCGTTCGCGTGACCAACAATGGTGCCGTCGGCGGTGTCGAAGCTCTCCACATCGAGTGCCGCGGCGCCGAGGTCGTACCACACATATTTGAGCAAGCCCGGCGCCGGCCCCGACACGAGCTCGATCCCGAGCTGCACCGGCAGCTCCTGGCCGGACAGATTGACAATGACCGGCAACTCGACCGGATCCGCGCCGATGTTGCTGGCGATACCCGGCTCCTGACACACGAGCTGGGCCGGGCTGTCGGTGCACGGGGCGACCGGCGTGCCGTCCATGTGATAGAAAATGGCGTCGAGGTCGCTTTGCGAGCCGCGCGACCCGTTCGCGGAGAAAGAAGGTTGGTCCCACTGCAGCGCCAGAAGCGAGATCGTGCCGGGGGGCGCGACGAGATGCTGCAGGTCGGCCACACCCGGGCCCGGGTCGAAATCGTGACGCATGCCGGCCAGCCCCTTGCGCCCGGATGCGCGGAATGCTGACTGATACGACTGTCGGCCCTCGTTCCCGGCCGCCGAAAAATAGGCGACGCCGCGCGCGACGACCTGATCGGCGGCAGCCGCGACGACCCCGTCCTCGAACATCGGCTCATCGAAATATTCCACATCGTCGACGATGACCCTGGCGCCATCGTTCGCCAGCGCAACGATGCCCGCTGCGAAATCCTCTTCGCTCGTCATCGCCGTGTGGAAGGAGAGCGCCGCGCCGGGTGCGACGTCGTGTACGGTCTGCATCATCGCGCGCCCTTCGTCGGTGCACTCACCGTCAGGCACGGTATGAAGATCGGCGAGCACACGAACCCCCAACGGCAAGTCGCCGTTCACCGCATCCTGTCCGGCACGAGTGAAGTTCTGCCCCGGCGCGAAAGGTCCGGGCGCGCAATCGAAGCTGTCGGAGAGCACGCCCACGCGAACACCTGTTCCGTCGACGCCGAACTGCGCCCGTGCCAGGTCGCTGCGCATGGAATGATCGCCCTGGGTGGTCGTCAGGCCCACGCGGGTCGTGGCCAACACAGGCTTCACGAATTTCAGCCCGGCCGTGGAGGCGATATCGCTCAAGGCGGCGATCGGAACGCGGCCGGTGACCGCGTGCTCGTGCAACCTTGCGTCCAGCATGCCCTTGCCGACGAGCTGGGTTTTCAGCGCGTTCACATCGTCGCCGTAGGCACTGATCCGGACGTAGCCGTCCTGCATCCGCAGCGGCGGGAGCTTTGCCCGCAGGCCGCCGTCGTGCCACAGAGGCTGCGCCCCGTAAGCCTTTTGCAGAATGAGCAGCTGTGGCCCGAGCTTGGCGCCCACGCCGGTCCTGGTCTCGAGCAGCAACTGCTTCAGCGCGGTCGTGCTGTTCTTGTCCGGCGTCACGGCAGCACCGGGACTGGGTGCCATGCCGATCAAGGTGCCTGCGGCGTGCGCACGGGTCGCAAGAGCGCCGATGGCCAGTGCTGCCACTACGGCCGTCATGGCCGTCATGATGGCCCTCATCGGCTCCTCCTACCCTTTATGCCTCGCCTGGCCCGATCGCGGATGGTAGCTCAAATCTCCACGGCGGTATTCAACACGATCACCCCCCGGAACGGCATGCGGAAGAACTCCGCCGCCTGGGTGCTGTGCTGCTGCATGCGGGCGAACAACTGCCGCTGCAGCCCCTTCAGCCCCGGCAGAGGACGAGCGCGCACCACGTGCCGGCCGACGAAAAACGAGCTGTCCTCGGTGAAAACGCGCAAGCCGCGTGTGCGGCAGGACTTCAGCGCCTCGCTCACGTCGGGCGTTTCCATGAACCCGAAGCGGGCGGTGATCGAGTACACCCCGGGCAGGATCTCCTCGATGCTCACGCGCCGCACCGGATCCAGTCGCGGCGTATGCGCGATCTCGATCTGAAGGATGATGACCCGCTCGTGCACCACGCCGTTGTGCTCGATGTTGCGAATGAGCGCCGAGGGCACGAGACCCGGATCGCTGGCGAGGAATACACCGGTCCCGGGAACACGGTGGGCGCCGGCGATCATCTTCGCCAGCTCGCTTCGGGGGACCGCCATCTTCGCCAACGCCGCGCGCAGCTCGAGGCGGCCGTTGCGCCAGGTCACGAAGATCATGAACAGGATCGCACTCAGGGTGAGCGGAATCCAACCGCCGGTCGGCACCTTGGTGAGGTTGCCGAACACGAACACCAGGTCGACCAGGAACAGCAGGCCGAACAGCATGACGACCGCCCATTTGGGCCAGTGCCACTGGGTGGCCGCGACGAAGGAGCCGAGAATGGTGGTGATGAGCATCGTGCCGACGACGGCCGCCCCATAAGCACCGGACAGAGCGTCCGAGGACCCGAACCCGACGACGAACGCCACGACCGCGACGAACACGGACCAGTTGACGATGGGGACATAAATCTGCCCCTGCTCCTGCGCCGAGGTCTGCAACACCCGGATCCGCGGCAGCAGATCGAGTTGCACCGCCTGGCGGGCCATCGAGAACGCCCCGGAGATCGTCGCCTGCGAGGCAATGACCGTCGCCGCCGTCGCGAGGATCACCATCCACGGCAACGCGGGCTGCGGCACCAGTACGTACAGAGGATGGGTGATCGGATGGCCCGCCTGCAGCAGCAGGGCTCCCTGGCCGAAGTAGTTGATGACGAGCGCGGGCCACACGATGGTGAACCAGGCGATACGCACGGGCTGCTTGCCGAAGTGACCCATGTCCGCATAGAGAGCTTCGCCGCCGGTCACCGCCAGGAACACCGCGCCGATGACCGCGAGCGCGAAGCCGGGTCGATGTGTGAGCAGCATGACTCCATATGCCGGATTCGCCGCTAACAACACCTGCGGAGCGCGGCCGATCGCGAGCGCACCGGTCACCGCGAGCACGATGAACCAGACGATCATGACCGGACCGAACAGGCTCGCCACCCGGGCCGTGCCGCGACGCTGATAGAAAAACAATACAAACAACACCGCGATCGTCACCGGTATCACGTACCGCGCGAAGCCGGGGTCGAGCAGCTCCAGGCCTTCGACGGCACTCAACACGGAAATTGCCGGTGTTATCAGGGCGTCACAGAAGAAGAAGGCGGTGCCGGCCAGCGCCAGCGCAACGACGAGCTGCGTCCATGGGCTGCCGCCGACGAGCCGCCGCTTCGCCAACGCGAAGAGGGCGAGAATGCCGCCCTCCCCGTCGTTGTCCGCGTGCATGATGATCGTCACGTACTTCAGTGTGACCGAGATCGCCAGCGCCCAGAATATGAGCGACAACACCCCGAACACCGCCTCGCTGTCGAACGGCCCGGCGGCGCTCAGCGATTGCTCCAGCGCGTACAACGGGCTGGTACCGATATCGCCGTAGACGATACCGGTAGCACTGACGACGGTCGCGAAGCTCCAGCGGTGCCGGTTGCTCATGAATTACGGCGCCCTCAGCGCCGTACCTTCTTTTTCGCCGCCCTGCCGCCGGACTTGGCGCGCCCGGACGTCTTGCCTGCCAGGCGCGGTGGGGATTTTCCGCCGCGCGCGAGCTTGCCTGCCACGGCGCGCGTGGACCCGGCCGAAGACTTCCTGCCCCCGGCGGATTTGCGGTCCGGCGCAGATCTCCGTCCTGTTTTGCCCACCGCAGCCCGCTTCGCCACCGCGCGTTTCTTCTTTTTGCGCGCCCCGGTCGCCGGGCGGCTGCGCCTCTTCGGCTCCGGCGGCCAAAGCATCGTGCCCCGGCACTGCGCGAACCCGCAGCGGCACGCGAACACCTCGTCTATGTTCTCCGGATCGCCCTCTTCACGGTAGATCTGATAGTCGTAGGTCATCTCCTCGCCGGGCTCGATCGTGCGCACCGCCTCGATGAACACACGGCGCTTCTCGACCACCGACTCGCAGTTCGGATCGCACGAGTGATTGAAGAAGCGCGCGTCGTTGCCGGCGACGCCGGCATCGATGACCGTCTTGGAATCGACGATGAACAGGAAAGTGTGGCTGTCGTTCTCGGCCTTCGTCTCGTAGCGCCGGTCGGCCTCGTCGTGGGAAATGCGCTCGCCGAGATACTCGATGATGCGCTCGCCCTTCTCGATCCGGCGCGTCGCGAATACTCCGCGGCCGTGCACGTTGGAATCCCGCACCTGGATCGGCGCTGACCCGGCGCCTTCGTTGACGTCCGCCATGCGCTAGACCGCCACCGGCGCCTTGATCGCCGCGTGATGTTGGTAGTTCACGAATTCAAAGTCCTCGTACTCATATTCGAAAATCGAGCGCGGCCGCCGCCGCAACGCCAGTCGCGGCAACGGCAAGGGCGTGCGCGTGAGCTGCAGGTCCGCCTGGCTCAGGTGATTCAGATAGAGGTGCGTGTCACCGCCGGTCCAGATGAGCTCACCCGGCTCGAGATCGCACTGCTGCGCGAACATATGGGTGAGCAGAGCGTAGCTGGCGATGTTGAAGGGCACGCCGAGGAAGACATCCGCGCTACGCTGGTAGAGCTGGCACGAAAGACGGCCGCCCGCCGCGTAGAACTGGAACAGCGCGTGACAGGGCAGCAGCGCCATCTCCTTCAGGTCGCCGACATTCCAGGCGCTCACGATGATCCGCCGCGAATCCGGAGTGCGTTGCAGCTGCTCGATCGCCTGCGTGATCTGATCGATCGTGCGCCCGTCGGGCGCGAGCCAGGCGCGCCATTGTTTCCCGTAAACCGGCCCGAGCTCGCCGTGCTCGTCCGCCCATTCGTCCCAGATGGTGACACCGCGCTCGCGCAACCAGGCAACGTTGGTATCGCCCCGCAGGAACCACAGCAGCTCGTACACCACCGAGGGCAGATGGATCTTCTTCGTGGTGACGAGCGGAAAGCCCTCGCGGAGATCGAAGCGTAACTGCGGCCCGAACAGGGACAGCGTGCCCGTGCCGGTGCGGTCCTCCTTGCGCGCGCCGTGCTGGCGGATCTGGCGCATGAGATCCAGATATTGCTTCATTGTGCGACGGCGAAATTGCCGGAAGGGATCCGCGCCCGGTAGGCGTACAGCATGAAGAGGATGCCGATGATGACCATCGGAAACGACAGCACCTGCCCCATCGTCAACCAGCCGCCCCAGAGGTAGCCGATGTGGTCATCGGGAAGCCGCACGAACTCGAGAATGAAACGCGAGATGCCGTAGATGATGAGGAACAGGCCGGAGATCGCGAGTCGCGGCCGCGGCTTCGACGAGAACCACCACATCACGGTGAACAGCAGCATGCCTTCGAGACAGGCCTCGTAGAGCTGCGACGGGTGGCGCACCTGGCCATTCACGTTGAAGCCCCACGGCAGCGTGGTCGTCTTGCCCCACAGCTCTCCATTGATGAAGTTGCCGATCCGTCCGAAGAAAAGACCGAACGCAGGCAGCGGCGCCGTGAAGTCATAGACATCCGCCGCGTTACGCCCGTGCCGCCAGGCGTACAGCGTCATGGCCGCGATCACCCCCAGCAGCCCGCCATGAAAGGACATACCCCCTTCCCAGATCTTCAACGGATACCACGGGTCCTTGGCCCAGAACCCGAGCCCGTAGAAGAGCACGTAGCCGATGCGGCCGCCCAGGATCACCCCGAGCATGTCGTAGAAGATGAGGTCATCGACATCGCTCGGCTTCCAGGTCGAGGCGGGCTTCGCGGCGCGCAGCCGCGCGAGCCACCAGGCTCCCGCGAAGCCGATGAGGTACATGATCCCGTACCAATGGACTTTGAGCGGGCCGAGCTCGATGGCTATCGGATTGAAGCCGGGGTACTGCAGCATGACGCGCGAGTTTAGCCGAGCTCGCGGGTCACGCGGCAGAAGAAAGCCTTGAGATAGCGCGTCTCAGGGATCGCCGGATGGATCGGATGGTCGGGCGACTGGCCGCCGGACTCGAGAATCTGCACGAAGCGGCCACTGTGGCGCCCGGCCTGCTGGATGGCGCTGACCAGATCGTCCGGCGCCAGGTGATAAGAGCATGAGCAGGACACCAGCAGGCCGTCCCGGTCGATGAGATCGAGCGCGAGCTGATTGAGCTTGCGGTACGCCGCCTGTCCCTGGGGGATGTCCTTCTTGCGCTTGATGAAGGCCGGCGGATCGAGAATCACGACGTCGAAGCGCGCTCCCTGCGCGCGCAATGCCTTGAGCGCATCGAATGCATCCTCGCGCATCGTCTCGAGCGTCACTCCATTCTCCCCCGCATTGCGCTGGGCAAAATCCAGCGACAGCTGCGAGGAATCGATGCAGCGGGCCGCGGACGCGCCGTTGCGGAGCGCGGTAATCGCCCAGGCGCCAACGTAACTGCACACATCGAGCACGCGGGCACCCGGCCACAGATAGCGGATGAGCCGCTGGCGGTTGGCGGTTTGATCGTAGAACCAACCCGTCTTCTGGCCTTCCGCGAGCGGCGCCCGAAAATGCAACCCCGACTCCACGACCTCGATCTCGTCCGGCACGGCGCCGAAAGCAACATCGGTCGACTGCGCCAGGTGCTCCAGATCGCGCGCGCCCGAGTCGTTTTTCCAGAGCAGGCCGGCGGGATGCAGTACTTCCTGCACGGCCCGCTCGACATCGGACTTGAGCGCTTCCATGCCCGCAGTCGCGATCTGGCCCACCAGCACATCGCCATAGCGATCGAGCACGAGGCCCGGCAACTGATCCGACTCGCCGAATACCAACCGGTAGTAGGGCGCGCGGGTCAATCGCTCACGCAGCGCGAGCGCCACCTTGAGACGCTGTTCGATCAGGGTGCGGTCGAGCGGTTGGGCAGCATCGCGACCCATGATCCGCGCGCAGATCAACGCGTGTGGATTCACATAAGCGTGGCCGAGGAACTGATCGCGGTCGGAATGCACGCGCGCATGCGCGCCGGCCGCGAAACCGGTGAGCGGCGTCGCCGCATTGTCGATCTCATTGCTGAAGATCCACAGGTGGCCCGAGCGGATACGGCGATCCTCGCCGCGCTTCAGCTTCAAGATAGACACATCGGATGACATTGCGGTCGTATCCCGGCGCTCACCGCAACGCGGGTGGCAGAGGAACCATGGGGGTATAGTGGGCTCGCATTCTACTCGAAACCGGCCCGAGTTCCCTATGGACCCTGCTAGCGCGACCGCTCCTGCCAATCGCCTGTCGCACGAAACGAGCCCGTATCTGCGCCAGCACGCGCACAACCCCGTCGACTGGTATCCATGGGGCGCGGCGGCCCTCGAAAGAGCGCGCGCGGAACGCAAACCGATTCTGCTGTCGGTGGGCTACTCGGCCTGTCACTGGTGCCACGTCATGGCCCACGAGTCGTTCGAGGATCCGGACACCGCGAAGGTCATGAACGACCTGTTCATCAACATCAAGGTGGACCGCGAGGAACGCCCCGACATCGATCGCATCTACCAGATCGCACAGCAGATGCTGACGCAGCGCTCGGGCGGCTGGCCGCTCACGATGTTCCTGACACACGACGACCAGCGGCCCTTCTTCGGGGGTACGTACTTTCCGCGCGAAGCCCGCTTCGGCCTGCCCTCCTTCCGGGACCTCCTGTTGCGGGTGTCGGAATACTATCGCGATCACGAGGAGGAGCTGCGCTCGCAGAACGAGGCGCTCATGTCCGCATTCGCCGACCTGAATCCGCCGCCGGGCGCGGCTGACGCGCAGATCACGGACGCGCCGCTGCGCACCGCCCGGGCGCTGCTCGCCAAAACATTCGATCCCCGCAACGGCGGTTTCGGCGGCGCGCCGAAGTTCCCGCAGCCGAAAACGCTGGAACGACTGCTGCGCGACTGGCATGCGAGCGCGAATGCGCGCGAGCCGGATTTACATGCCTTGTACATGGCCACGCTCACTCTGAAGCGGATGGGCGAAGGCGGCATCGACGACCAGCTGGGGGGCGGCTTCGCCCGCTATTCAGTCGATGAGTACTGGATGATTCCGCACTTCGAAAAAATGCTCTACGACAATGCCGCTCTGCTCGCGGTGTACGCGGATACCGCTGCAGCGACGGGTGATGCTTTCTATGCACAGGTCGCCGCTGAGACCGCGGCCTGGACGATGCGCGAGATGCAGGCGCCCGAAGGCGGCTACTACTCGAGCTATGACGCGGATTCCGAAGGTCACGAGGGAAGGTTTTATGTGTGGGACCGGGAGGCCGTCAGACAGGCGCTCACGGCCGAGGAGTATGCGGCCTTCGCGCCCCGATTCGGACTCGATCGCGCGCCCAACTTCGAAGGTCGCTGGCATCTGCACGTGTTTCAGTCCGTCGAGGACGTGGCGAAAAGTCTCGGCCGCACGGTCGAGGAAGTGGCCGCCCTGCTCGCATCCGCGCGCGGCAAGTTGCTGGCGATCCGCGGCGCGCGCGTCTGGCCCGGCCGCGACGACAAGATCCTCACTTCCTGGAACGCCCTGATGATTCGGGGAATGGCCGTGGCTGCGCGCGCCCTGGGCCGCTCCGATCTCGCGGCATCGGCCGCACGGGCGCTCGAGTTCATCCGCGGCACGCTCTGGCGCAATGGCCGCTTGCTGGCGACGTACAAGGACGGCCGCGCCCATCTCAATGCCTATCTGGACGATTACGTTTATCTCGCCGACGCCGTCCTCGAGTTGCAGCAGGTGCGGTTCAACGGCGACGAGCTCGCTTTCGCGCGCGATCTGCTGGATGTGGTGCTCGAGCACTTCGCCGATCCCAACGGCGGGTTCTTCTTCACCTCCGACGACCACGAGGCTCTCATCCATCGCTCGAAATCGTTCGGCGACGACGCCACTCCGGCCGGTAATGGCATCGCGGCGTTCGTGCTGCAGAGGATGGGACATCTGCTCGGCGAGCCGCGTTATCTTGCGGCGGCGGAGCGGACCGTGCGCGCGGCGTGGCCTGTGTTGGAGAAGCACCCCCACGCGCACACGAGCCTGCTCGTCGCGCTGGAGGAGCTGTTGCATCCGCCGGAGACGATCATCCTGCGCGGGGAGCCGACGGCGCTCGAGTCATGGAGCCGCGAGCTGGCAACCCTCTACGCGCCGCGCAGGATGGTGCTGGCGATTGCGAACGAGGCGCGGGGCTTGCCGCCGGCGCTCGCCGACAAGCCGGCGCGCGGGGCCGCGGTCGCTTACGTCTGCAAGGGAAGTGTTTGCTCAGCCCCGCTGGAATCGTTCAGCGCGCTCGCGGATCACTTACGGCAAACAGCATCGCATCGATCGCCGTGATCTTCCCCGCGAGGCCGCGGCATTCGCCGCGACGGCCCGGATCGCTCTGGCGCGAGCCTTAGGGAAGGCTTACGACAGCAGCTCGACGTTCCCGCCGATAGCCACCGTGTTGATCGTGAGCGTGCGCTCCGTGGCGAAGCGCAACAGGTAATGCGGTCCACCCGCCTTGGGTCCCGTCCCTGAGAGCCCCTGCCCTCCGAAAGGCTGCACGCCCACGACCGCACCGATCATGTTCCGGTTCACGTACGTATTGCCCACGGGCACCGAGCGGTACACATACTCCGCGACGCTCTCGAGGCGGCTGTGCACGCCCAGCGTGAGGCCGAAGCCGGTGTCTCGGATCGCATCGATCACCTGCGGTAACGCCTCAGCGCGGTAGCGCGCGACGTGCAGGATCGGACCGAACTCCTCGGTCTTCAGCTGATCGGGCGCGCGCAGCTCGAACAGGTGCGGCGCGAAGAAATATCCCGTCTCGTGCAGGCTGCCGAGCTCACAGGCATACAGCAGAGTGGCTTCGCCGCGCATCCGCGCTGCGTGCTTGCGCAAACGCAGCAGCGCTTCTTGTGAAATGACCGGCCCCACGTCGGTGGCGCGCTCCGCGGGGTCGCCGATCACCAGGCACTTCATCGCACCGACCAGCATGTTGATGACGCGGTCCGCGATCTCCTCCTGCACATACAGCACGCGCAGCGCCGAGCAGCGCTGACCGGCACTGGTGAAAGCGGACGTCATGGCGTCATCCACGACCTGCTCGGGTAGAGCGGTTGCATCGACCACCATCGCATTCACGCCGCCCGTCTCCGCGATGAGCGGTACGATCGCGCCATCGCGGTTCGCGAGCGCGCGATTGATCGCGGTCGCCGTTGCGGTCGAGCCCGTGAAGGCAACTCCGGCGAGAGCCGGATGCGCGAGCGCGACTTTGCCGAAGGCAGGCCCGTCAGCCGGTGTCAGATGCAACACGCGGGCCGGCACACCCGCCTCGTGCAGAAGCCGGGTCATGGCGTGAGCGACCAGGGGAGTCGCCGGGGCCGGTTTGGCGATGACCGCGTTGCCCGCCATCAATGCCGCGACCACCTGGCCGGTGAAGATGGCGAGCGGGAAATTCCACGGGCTGATACAGACAAACACGCCGCGCCCCTGCAGCGACAGCAGATTGCGCTCACCCGTCGGGCCGCCCAGCTCCTGCGGCTGCCCGAAGAGCTCGCGGCCGCGCGCGGCGTAATAGCGGCAGAAGTCGATCGCCTCGCGCAGCTCCGCCACCGCATCCGGCAGCGTCTTGCCGGCCTCCTTCACGAGCAGCCGCAGGAACATGGCGCGCTGCTCTTCCAGCAGCCGCGCCGCGCGATCCAGACACGCCGCCCGCTCGCCGGCGGGTGTCGCGTCCCAGGCGGGCCATGCCTGCGATGCGATATTCATCGCCTGCGTGATCTCCGCATCGGTCGCGTCGCGTGACATTCCGACGGTCTCGAGAAAGTTTGCCGGCGACACCACGGGCACATCCGCGCTGCCCGTCACCTGACCGGCGATGATCGGACCGCCAGGGGCTGCCGGGCTGCGCGTGTGCAACTCGGCTTCCAGCGCCGACACCTCCACCGGATCACCCCAATCGGCGCCCTCGGAGTTGGCTCGCTCCGCGCCATAGAGCGCCAGCGGTTCGCGGATGCGGGCCGGCGCGGCTGCCTGTTCCGCGGACGGGCTCAGCGAGGAAATGGGATCGCGCACGACCTGCTCCACGGGAATCCGGGGGTTGAGGAATTGATGAACGAAGGAGGTGTTGGCGCCGTTCTCGAGCAGCCGGCGCACGAGGTAAGGCAACAAGTCCTCGTGCGTGCCGACGGGGGCGTAGACGCGCACAGGAGGAGGGTGAGGCACGAAGTGCCGACCGACCGCCTGCGGTTGCAGGGACGATGACACGAGCAGGTCCGCACGCACCGCATCGTAAAGCAGCTCGCCCATGCCGTGGAGTCGCTGGAACTCGTACGCGGCACCGGCCGGCGCGAGACCGAGCACCGCGGCGATCGTGTAGGCATTGTGGGTCGCAAACTGGGGATGGATCACGTCGCCCGCGGCGAACAGGCGCTGCGCGCAAACGAGATAACTCGCATCCGTCGCGGCTTTCGAGGTGTAGACCGGAAAGCTCGCGAGGCCGCGCTCCTGCGCGCGCTTGATCTCGCTGTCCCAATAGGCCCCTTTCACCAGGCGCACGCTCATGCGCCGGCCGCAGTCACGCGCAAGCTCGGCAATCCAATCCACCACCAGCGGCGCCCGGCGCCCATAGGCTTGTACGGCCAGGCCGAGCCCGTTCCAGGCGCGGGTGTCAGGGTCGCGGGCAAGCGCTTCCACGATATCGAGCGACAGATCGAGTCGATCCGCCTCCTCGGCATCGATGGTGAGCCCGATTCCGGCACTGGCGGCACGGCGCGCGAGATCCAACATGCGCGGCACGAGACGCTCGCTCACTCGTTCGCTCTGCAGAAGCGTGTAGCGCGGCTCGAGCGCCGAGAGCTTCACGGAAATACTGGAACGGCTATGGACCGACCCCGCCGGTTGCGCGCGCAGAGCGTCGATTGCCTTCGAATAAGCGTCGGTGTAGCGCTGCGCATCGGCTTCCGTGCGCGCGCCTTCACCTAACACGTCGAAGGAGCACAAGGACAGGTTCGAGCTCGCCTTGCCGCGCGCCAGGGCCGACTCGATGGTCTCACCGACGATGAATGCCTCGCCCAGCATCTGCATGGCCCCGCGCAAGGCCTTGCGGACCGCCGGGGCAACGAACGGCTTGGTCACGGAAGCGAATGAAAAGCGGCCGGAGAGCTCGTTCGCCACATCGGGCAGCAGCCGGCTGGCCGAGCCCAGCAGCGCGAACCCCGTGCGCAGCAGCAGATCGTCGCTGCCCGAGGCTCCGGCACTGCGTATCGCGGCGAGCCTTTCGGCAATGAGCTGGTCGGCGCGCTTCGGATCGGGCGTGCGCAGCAGCGCCTCCGCGAGGCTCATGAGGGCCTTGCCGGGCGCGCTGTCGAGCGGGAACTGCTCGAGCACTGAGTCGACCAGCGGCCGCGCCCGCTTGTCGGACCGGGCCGCCTCGACCCAACGGGTGGCCCGTGCCCGGGCACCGTCGAGCCGCTGCCCGACCATGGCCAGCGAATGGATCAGCTCGCTGACCGCTTCCGGCTCAGCGCGCACCGTGGCCGCACGCACCCCTTCGCGCAGCATTGTCAGCCGATCCGTCTCAGGCGGTCGCGTGACTCGCTTGGCCCCACCCGTGCCCGACATGTCCTTGCCTCGGCTCCGAAACTGGAGCACAGTAAATTATCCTCATGATAGCCTTGCAAGCAGAGAATAGTTTCTCGTTTTTGCGCTCTATAAAGTCGATTTCACTATCATGAGCCGAAAGAGCATCGCTCCCGCAGGTCCCGCCGGCAGCGCTCGGGAGCTCGACCGTATCGATCGCAAGCTGCTGGCGCGGCTGCAGCAGGACGGGCGGACCGCAATCTCGCAGCTCGCGCGGGAAGTGAATCTGACTGTCACGCCGACGCTCGAGCGTGTGCGGCGCCTGGAAGCTGACGGCTACATCGAGGGCTACTTCGCCCGGCTGAACCCCGGAAAGCTCGGACTCGGACTGCTGGCGTATGTCGAGGTCTCCCTCGACCGCACCACGCCGGACGCTTTCGAGCGCTTCAAGCAGGTGGCCCTCGCCCATGACGAGGTCATGGAGTGCCACATGGTGGCCGGCGGCTTCGACTACCTGCTCAAGATCCGGGTGACCGACATGGAGAGCTACCGCCGCTTCCTCGGCGACCGCCTCGCCGCCGTGCGCGGTGTGCAACAGACACACACCTACTTCGTCATGGAAGAAGTGAAGTCGACGCAGAAGCTCGTCGTGCCGGAGTAGCCCTGCTCGTAGCAACGCCCGCCCGTCATCCCTGGCGGGCGTCAGGCGCTGCGCGCCTAACCCACCCGTGCCATCTCCTCCGCGGTGAGCTTCACTTTCGCGGCCCCGACATTGTCCTCGAGGTGATCGACACGCGAGGTCCCGGGAATCGGCAGCATGACGGGCGATCTCGCCAACAACCAGGCCAGTGTAGCCTGGCTCGTATCGATGTGGCGCTCCCCGGCGATCGCTTCGAGGGCCAGCAGAGGCTTGCTGCGAGTTGCGCTGGATTGCGCTGCCTGGGCCAGCGGCGCCCACGGAAGAAACGCGATCTGCTCGCGCTCGCACACGGCCAGCACCTCGTCCGACGACCGATCGACGATGTTGTAGCGATTCTGCACCGACACTACCTTCACGATGGCACGCGCCTTGGCGAGCTGCTGCGGGTCGACGTTCGAGACACCGATGTGGCGGATCTTGCCCTCCTTCTGCAGCTTCGCCAGCTCGCCGACGGAGTCCTCGTAAGGGACCTGCGGGTCCGGCCGATGCAGCTGATAGAGATCGATGCGTTCCAACTTCAAACGGGTGAGGCTCGCCTCGCAGGCGGCGCGCAGGTGCTCCGGCCGGCCATCCGGCACCCAGTCTTCCCGGCGCGGCCGAACCTGGCCGCCCTTCGTGGCGATCAGGAGTCCGCGCGGATATGGGTAGAGAGCCTCACGGATGAGCCGCTCGCTGACGTAGGGCCCGTAGGCGTCGGCCGTGTCGATGAAATTCGTGCCGAGCTCGACGGCACGCCGCAAGACGGCATGCGCTTCATTGGCGTCGCGCGGCTCGCCCCAGATGCCATCCCCGGTGATGCGCATTGCGCCAAAACCCAGGCGACTCACTTGCAGATCACCCCCGATCCAGAGCGTGCCCGCCGCGGCGGCCGGCGCCTTGGGATCGACCACGGCAATGGGCGCCGCAGCCGCCCTGGCCCGTGGCGCCACAGTTGTGCCGGCAAGGACGGCACCGGCCAGGGCTACGGTTCCCTGCAACAGGCATTCGCGACGCGAGAGTGGATTCATGTGAGCTTCCTAAGTGCGCGGTTTCATGATCGCCGACAGCCGGTCCTCGCTCCTCCCGACCCGCTCGAGCCGCGGATACTTCAGCCCGTCGTAGTAGGCAATGCGTACGGTGCGGTAGCGATCGAGATTCTTGACGATCAACTCGATCGGCGTGTGCGCGCTGCTGGCGATGGTGATGGCCTCACGGAGCCGCTCCGGCCGGTACTCCCGCCCATTCACCGCCACGAGAAACGTTCCCGCGGTGAGTCCCGCTTCATAACCCGGGGCGCCCCAGAGCACCTCCGTGAGCTGCCCGTAATCCCGCGTGGAAACATTGAACCCCAGCGAGAACATGAAGTCGACCGCCTTGCGCTGGTCCTCGAGCCCCTTCAGATAATCGGTGGGCACATCGGTATACACGAGCTTCCACCCCCCGCGTGTCAGTCCGTCGAGCGGCGCTCCGGGCTCATGAGAGCGCAACCGCTGCGTCAGAAACTTCTCCCAGTCGAAGGAAACGACACTGTTGAGCGCGCGCACTAGATCCGCGAACGTATAGGTCAGCGGCCCCAGGGTGCCATCCACGCCCCCGAAGAAGCCGCGGGCGAAGTCATCGAGCGAGCGCCTGTCGCCGCTCAGCTCGCGGATTTTCGTGTCCACGTCGAGCCAGATGAGCGCCCCTTCCGGATAGTAGTCCTCCGTCCGCTCCCACGACAGCCAGGAGAGCGCCCGCCGCGCGGTGACGATCGGCTGGTAGGTCGTATCCTCGACGTCGCGCCAGGTCCGCCCGGGGCGGTTGTGGTCCATGTTGGCGGCCGTGTACGCCCACTCCTGCCGCGCGAAATCGGCGCTCCACAGCCCGGAGCGCGCCGCCAGCACGCCTTCCAGGTAGCTGGTGAGCCCCTCGTAGACCCACAGCAGGTTGTTTTGCATGGGCACATTGAAGTTGGGTGTCGCAAGCCCCGCCGGCTGCCGGAACTTGCCGTTCCAGGAGTGCGTGAACTCGTGCGGCAACAGGGTGCGGCCGACGGCCTCCCGGTCCCACTCGACGAAGTAGCCCGGCAGGCGCCGGTTCTCGCTCGAGCGGTGATGCTCGAGACCGATGTCGCCGAAATGATCGCTGAGGGCGAGCAGCAGGTCGTAATGATCGAAGTGCCGCGCCCCGAACAAGGCATAGGCCTCCTGCACGAGCTTGCGATGGGCGGCGAGCTGCTCCGGCCGGATGTTGTCGAAGCTCGCGGGCGTATCGGCGACGATGTCGAGACGCACGGCGGGATCGAGCACGAGGCTGCGGAAGTAATGCCCCGCGAACACGGGAGAATCCACCAGCGTGTCGAGCGTCACATGTTTGAACGACACCATGTTGCCGCGGCGGCCCTCGAGCTCGAGGGCGGAGCCGAGCTCCCAGCCTTCCGGCAACACCAGCTCGGGCGCCACGACGATCCGGCTCGCGTAGTAGCCCGCCGGATATAACACGACGCTGTTCCATTGGAGCCCGAGCATCTCGGGCGTGACCATGATGATCCGGCCCTCGCCGCCGACGAGCGGCGCCGCGTACTGGAACTCGAGATCGAGACGGCTGGCGCCGGCCGGCACCTGTACCCGGAACGCGTAGATGTTGGTGGCGTCACGCGTCCAATCCACACGCCGCCCGTTGACGCTCATCAGCAGCCCGGCGAGTCCGTCGATGGGTCCTCGGGGCGCGTGATTGCCGGGCAGCCACTGCGGGTACAGCAGCGTCAAGGGGCCGGGTTTGACCGGAATGGCCTCGCGCACATTGAAAACATGGCGCTCGATGTCGGTCGCGTCGACCCGGAGCGAAATGACACCGGGATGGGGCGTGTCCTGCGGCGCTGGAATGGCGGCCAGCGACGCGCCGGGCCCGTTGACCCCGTTGCCGTTGACGGTGCTTTCGCTGGCGTCCGTCGCCGTGTTCGGACCCGGCCCCTCGGCGGGCGGGATCTCGATGGCGGTGACGCTCGAACCGGCGGCCCCCAGTATTGTCGCGGCGGCGAGCGCGACGACGCCGGCTCGTCTCATCTTGCTGTCATGACCTTCGCCACCGCTTGCGCGAAGTACTCGAGGTTCTCGCGCCGCAGGCCTGCCACGTTGATGCGGCTGTCATCGGTCATGTAGACGTGATGGCGCGCCTGCAGCTCGCGTACCTGGTCCACGTTGACGCCGAGATAGGAAAACATGCCGCGCTGGCTCTCGATGAAGGAGAAATCCCGCCGCGGGCAGGCTTTCCTGAGTTGTTGGACCACCTCGCGTCGCAGGCCCTGGATGCGCGTGCGCATGCCCGCGACCTCGTCCATCCACGACTCGCGCAGCCCGCCGTTGTCGAGGATCTCCTGCACGATGGCCGCACCGTGATCGGGCGGCATCGAATAGATGCTGCGCGCAATGCGCACGAGCTGCGTCAGAACCGCATCCGCGGCGGTTTTCGTTTCGGTGACGACGTGCAGCGCGCCCGTACGCTCACGGTAGAGGCCGAAGTTCTTGGAGCACGACACCGCGACCGTCACCTCGGGCAACTCGGAGCAGAACAGGCGGACGCCGAACGCATCCTCCGCCACTCCGAGCCCGAGCCCCTGGTAGGCCATATCGATGAAGGGCAGCAGATCGCGGCCCTTGAACAGCTCCAGCAGCTCGCGCCATTGCGTCTCGGACAGGTCGGCGCCGGTAGGGTTGTGGCAGGACGCGTGCAGCAGCACCACCGCCCGCGCCGGGAGCCGCCCCAGTGCCGCCAGCATCGCGCCGAAGCTCACGCCTCCCGTGGCCGGGTCGAAGTAGGGATAACGCTCGAGCTTGAGCCCGCAGCCAGACAGCAGCGGAATGTGGTTCGCCCAGGTCGGCGTGCTCACATGGACCACGGAATCCGGTGAGGCGGTCCGAATGAGCTCTGCGCCCAGCCGCAGCGCGCCGCACCCTCCGGGAGCCTGGATCGTCCGCACGCGGCCGCCGGTGAGAGCGGGGTGGTCTGCCCCGAAAACCAGGCGCTCCATGGCCTGGTTGAAGCCGGGATTGCCGGCCGCCGCGACATAGGACTTCGTGTTCTGGCGCGCGAGCATCGCCTGCTCCGCCTGCCGCACCGCCTTGAGAATCGGGGTATCGCCCTGGTCGTCGCGATAAACCCCCACGCCGAGATCGACCTTGTGCGGATCGGTATCCGCGCGAAAGGCGGCCATGAGGCCGAGTATGGGATCGGGGGCCAGCCGGTCGAGGCGCTCGAGCATCGCTTAGGTCTCCGCACCGCGCGAGCTGCGCGGGAGACCTGAGTTTAACCGTTCAGACGAGAGTCTCCGCGATCGTGTGCGACGATGCCTGGGAGCCGACGAAGCGATGGCTCTGCGGTCGCATGCCAAGCTCGCCGTCCAGGTTTCCCGCGGGGCAAAAAGCGACGCCGGTATCGGGCTCGACCACTGGCATCACCGACCCGCACCGGCTGCAGAAGGTACGCTTGCCGTAAGCCGAGGATTGATAGGTCGAGAGTGCCTCTTCGCCTGCCACCCACCGGAAACCGCTGAGCGGTACGGTCACGAAGGTTGCGAACGCCGCGCCATGATGCTTGCGGCACATGGAGCACTGGCAATGCGACATGACCTCGAACGGCCCGTCGAGCTCATATTGAACAGTTCCGCACAGGCAGGAGCCCTTCGCCACGGCGACACTCTTGCGCGCCTCTCCCTCCGGCGGATGAGGCTCGGAGAGCGCGGCGAGCAGCAGCTCGACCAGCTCGCTATCCCACATCCTCTGCTCCGGTCCGTCCACGGCCACATCCGGAACCTGCAGGCTCGCCAGGATCAGCTCGCAGGCGCTATCGAGGTTGCGCAGCGCCAGCGAGCCATCGCGCCGGCCTTTCGTCAGCAGCCGCTTGAGGCGCATGCGAACCATCTGGTCCCACTCATGAAGGCGCCTCTGCAACGCCGCCGGCAGATCGCGTCCTCTTCGAAAGGAGAGCAGTGAGCCGCGCTCACGGCGTAACTCGAGCGCCGCGACCACGAAGGCGGCTACCTTGTCGAGAGCGGTACCCGGCGCGGTCTCGCCGCGCAGCAGGGCTTCCGCGAACGCCTGGGCCGTGCGCGCGTAACATTCGCTTATGAGCGCAGCGCTGTCTTCGAACCAACCAGCCGCGAGGAATGCCTGTTCATTCCCCGCTTCCTGGGCGATCGCGGACCATCGCATGCGGTGATCGCCGCGGCGTGCCTCGACTCGGGCTGCGGCATCGATGACAGCGTTTCGGGTGATGGGCACCGAGCCCGTTGTCGCGCCCGTCACGGGAGCGCTCTCGCTGGCGGAGTCAGGACCCTCGCTCGAAGCGGAGCTGATGTTTTCGCGGGCGCTCATAGGGCCTATCGCAAGCAACGCCCGTGCCAACTCAAAAGCGGCGGTAGAACCCCTCACGCCCGTCTCGCGGTGCCCTTGCCGCGCGACATTGGTGCAAGCTCACGCCGAGTCGCTCGGCCCCGGTGCAGGAGTCGATGGCGTCACACTTCCTGGCGTGCGCGTCGAGACTAAAGGTCCGGCGCCCTTAGGCCGATACAGGCAGCGACCGCACGAAGGAGCGTGCACCTGTCAACACCACTGCAGGCTCGTTCCCTGTGATTCAAATCATCGGCTCGATCGTCGTTCTGTCCTGCGTCATCGGGGGCTTCGTCCTCGAAGGCGGCCATCTCCTCGCACTCTGGCACCCGACCGAAGTGCTGATCATCGTGGGCGCGGCGCTCGGTGCATTCTTCACCAGCAATCCCACGAAAGTGGTCCAAGCCTCGTTCAAGGGCGCCATCGCTGTCATCAAAGGTCCGCGCTACGAGCGGGACGATTACGTCGCGCTGCTGAAGCTGCTGTACGACGTCCTCATGAAGGTCCGCAAGGACGGTCTCATGGCCATCGAGGCCGACCTGGAGGCCAAGGACGGCGGCGCGCTGTTCAAGAAATACCCGCAGATCATGGCCGATCACCACCTCACGGAGTTCATCACCGATTGCCTGCGCCTGATGGTCGGCGGCAGCCTCGAAGCCCATGAGCTCGAAAGCCTGCTCGAGATGGAGCTGGAAACACACCATCAGGCCGCGCACGAGCCGGCCCATTCGGTGCAGAAGGTCGCCGACGCGCTGCCGGGCTTCGGTATCGTCGCGGCGGTGCTGGGCATCGTCAACACAATGGCCGCGCTCGATGGCGCGGACACCGCCACCATCGGCCACAGGGTCGGCTCCGCCCTCGTCGGCACCTTCCTCGGCATCCTCGTGAGCTATGGCTTCATCGGCCCGATCGCCGCTTCGATGAGCCACGCCGCCAACGAGGAAGCCAGGGCGTTCGAGGTCGTCAAGATGGCGCTGGTCGCGAGCGTGCGCGGCTATGTGCCCTCGGTGGCGATCGAGTTCGCGCGCAAGCTCCTGATGAGCGACGTGCGGCCGACGTTCAGCGACCTCGAAGCGCAATTGAAGGGAAAGCCGCGAGCCGTCGCCTGATGCCGACCTGGTAGCCATGGCACTTCAGGACAACGCCTCCCGCCCCATCATCATCGTCAAGCGCAGAAAGCGCCGAGCGGCGGAACACCATGGCGGCGCGTGGAAGGTCGCATACGCCGACTTCGTCACCGCCATGATGGCGTTCTTCCTCGTGATGTGGCTCGTCACTGCCATCTCGAAGGAGCAGCGGGCGGCAGTATTCGAGTACTTCAGGAATCCGAGCATGGAGAGCGGCAAGAGTGTCAAGCCGGCCCCCGGGCAGATGGGGCCCGGCGGCGCAAGCACCAGTCCGATCAACCTGGGTGGCGGGCTCGATGCGTTGCGCTCCCGCACGACCCGCACCATCGGTATCGGCGCGACGGCCACACGGGCGCAGCAGGAACGGGTTCCTGATCCGCAGAGCCGCAATCCGGCCACCCAAACACAGGACCAGGCCGCGGCGATGCAGGCCCAAAGCGACGCCCAGGCGCGCGAGCAGCTCCGCGAGGCCGAGCACCGCAAGCTCGAGACCCTGATGGAGGAGTTGAAGGAGGCGGTCAGCAAGAGCCAGGCGCTCGAGCCGTTCAAGGACCAACTCCTGCTCGACATCACCCCCGAAGGCATCCGTATCCAGATCGTCGATGCCCAGAATCGGCCGATGTTCGACATCGGCAGCGCACGGTTGCGCGACTACACCCAGAATATTTTGCGCGAGCTCGCGCCTTACCTGAGCTCGGTGCCGAACCGCATCAGCATCACGGGCCACACGGACATCCGGCCCTACCCCGGCCAGCGCGGTTATTCGAACTGGGAGCTATCGGCCGACCGCGCGAACGCCGCTCGCCGTGCGCTCGTGGCCGCCGGTCTCCCGGACGAGAAGATCGCGCGCGTAGTCGGACTGGCGTCGTCAGTGCTCTTCGACCGGGCGGATCCGCAGAATGCCATCAACCGGCGAATCAGCATCGTCATCATGACCAAGCAGGCGGAGGAGGACGCGCTCAAGACCGACGTGGCCGAGGCCACGCGCCCCGGCACCTCGGGCGCCAACACCGGCGCTGGCGCGACCCTCGCGCCAATGAGTTGAACCCTCGCCGCCCCGCACGGGCGCTGCGCTCCGTTTCGGTTCCTCAGCGCCTGCACGTGATCGATGACAGTGCACTGTTATGTCGCATGCCGGAGCTGCAGAACCGAAAATCAAAGACTTACGCTCGTTTAGCGGCTCCGGGCGGGCTGGCATCGTATTTGCTTTATACCAACCGAGAGCCGCCGATCGCGATCTCACAGGTTGCTAGCAACGCGGTGCATGCTCGCCGTGACCCCCTCGCGGGGGGCATGCACCGCGGATTTTGCGGCTCTCTACGGCGTCGTCGTAGGCGAGTTCGCGACGCGGTGGAAGATCGCCAAGGCGTCCCGCGGCCGCAGATATAGAAGCGCGGCCGCCTCCATCGACAGAGGCTCGCGCTCTGGCACGCTCTGCGTCGGCGGCGACACCCGAATGGTGTTGCCCTTGCCGCTCAGGCTGCCGAGGCTGTCGTCCGGACCGCCCGGCGGTGTCCCCATGCTGCCGCCCGCAGCCATGAGCTCCTCGAGCTCGGCAAGCTCTTCCGGCGGGTCCGTCTCCTCCGGCGTCAGCAGCAGTCCATGCTCGCGCGCCCACACTCCCGCACTCCTGAGACTCGTGAGCATCGTCAGCGGCACCGACAACAGCAGACCGACGAGGATCGGCGACATCCACCAGATGTAGCGCGGAGCGATGAGCAGAATGACGGCTCCCCACACCAGCCCGATGATGACGTGCCACTTGTGCCGCGACAGCGCCGCGAGGAAGGTGATGCCGCGGTCGCCGCGATCCTGCGCGTTCCAGGTCACCGGGTGGCCTGCCAGCGTGGTGATGACGAACGACGTATGAAACAACATCATCGACGGCGCCAGCAGCGTGCTGAACAGCTGCTCCACCAGGAGGCTGACCAACAGCCGGCGCGCGCCTCCGAAGCCGCGGCGCAGCTTGCGATTCACCAACGCCAGCGTCGCGCCGAGCACCTTGGGCATCAACAACACGGCGATCGTGCCCGCGAGCAGAATGACGATCTCGCTGTCGCGATACTGCGGCCAGGTTGGAAACAGCGAATACGAGCCGGGCTCGAAGTACTGGTAGCCGTTGATCGCATCCAGGCAGACGACGATGGAGCTCAGCAGCAGGGCCGCGAGCCACAGCGGCGAGGTGGCGTAGGACAGCACACCGGTCATGAGATGCAGGCGGCTCAGCCAATGCAGCCCCCGCATCGGCAGCAGCCCCAGGTGCTGCAGGTTGCCCTGCGCCCAGCGGCGGTCGCGCGCCGCGAAATCGACGACGTTGGAGGGCACCTCCTCCCAGCTGCCGCTCAGGTCCGACAGCAGCCAGACCTTGAACCCGGCGCGGCGCATGAGCGCCGCCTCGACGAAGTCGTGACTGAGGATCTCCCCGCCGAGCGGCGGCTTGCCCGGCAACCGCGGCAGATCGCAGTAAGCCGCGAACTCCCGCAGCCGCAGGATCGCGTTGTGTCCCCAGTAGTTGCCCTCGCCGAGCTGCCAGAATGCCAGCCCGCTCGCGAGCATCTGACTGTTGAGCCGGGCCGCGAATTGTATGAGCCGCGCGAACAGTGTCTCACGCCCGGCCGGGGTCGGCAGCGCCTGGATGATTCCCGCTTCCGGGTGGATGTCCATCATCTGCGCGAGTGTCACGAGCGCGTGGCCCGACATGATGCTGTCGGCATCGAGCACGATCGCGTAATCGTAGGCGCCGCCCCAGGAGCGCACGAAGTCGGCGATGTTGCCCGCTTTGCGCTGCAGGTTCTCCTTGCGGCGCCGGTAGAAGATGCGTCCCCGGGCGTCATGGCGCTCCACGAGCCGCGCCCAGGCGAGCTCCTCCGCGGCGCCGATTTCCGGCTTGCGCGTATCGGACAGCACGAACAGATCGAATGCCGCCTGCTCGGGCCGCCGCTGCAGCGATGACCACACGACATCGAGGCCCGCAAACACCCGCATCGTGTCCTCGTTGTAGATCGGCATGATGACGGCGGTGCGCCCCTTGAGCGCGTGCCCCTCGGCTTCCGAGGAGTGAATGACCGCCCCATCCCGGCCGAGGAGTTGAATGACGAATCCGGCCACCGCCGTCCAGAAGGCGCCGGTGATCCACGTGAACAGGATGAAAAAGACGATGAGGCTGGCCTTCTCCCAGTTGGTGAAGCCGTTGGCCCGCAGAATGTCGGCCATCAGCGCGCTGGCGGAGAGCGAGGTCAGGAACGTCAGACCGAAAAACAGCCCCCGGCGCCACAGGGCGGCCCATCGCAAGCGGTCAGGTGTCATGGCTACGCTCCTGGGGACCAAAGATAAGTCCAAGTCTCGGTCAACGCTTCGCCGTACAGTGTCAGATAGCAGCGCAGATCGATGGGCTTGTCGCCGTTGGGCTTCATGCGCATCGATACACGCCACACACCGTTGGCTGCGAGACGCTCGACTGTGACGGAATCGATCTCCCCGCCGGTGGCGCTCGCGGCAGCCTGCACGGGCTGCGCACCGCCCAAGCTGTCGAGATCTCCGCCGGCAAAATCAACGATGACACGACGCACTCCGGGTACGACGGTCGTTCCGCTCACGACTCGCGAGAAGTGCGTAGCAATAACCTTTCCTCCCGGAGGCCACTGCGTGTTCGCAGTGTACGCGTAGAGCAGATAGGAGAAGGCCATGGGTTTCTGCGGCTGCACGGGCGCATCCGGCACCCAGTAGGACACGATATTGTCGTGGATCTCCTCATCGGAGGGTATCTCGACCAACTCGACACCGCCCTTCCCCCAGTCCCCGAGCGGCTCGATCCGGTAGCTCGGGCGCCGATCGTAGCGCGCTTCGTTGTCCTGGTAGTGACTGAAATCACGGTCGCGCTGCACGAGGGCGAAGCTGCGCGGATGCTCGTCCATGAAGCGGTTCACACGCAGATCCTTGGGATTCACCAGCGGGCGCCACAGCCACTCGCCGGTGCCCGCCTCCCACATCAGGCCGTCGCTGTCGTGCACTTCCGGCCGGTAGTCATCGAAGCGGTGATTGCCGGAGTTCTCGCCGTACAGGTACATCGAGGTGAGCGGGGCGATGCCGAGCTTCGCGATCTGCCGCCGCGGGTACAGCTCCGCGCTCACCTGGACCTGGGTGGTGGTCCCCGGGCGAACCTCGAACTGGTAGGCACCCGTGATGCCCGGACTGTCGAGCAGGGCGTACAGGGTCATGGTGCGCGCCTGGGGATCGGGCTTCACGAGCCAGAAGTCGGTGAAGTATGGAAACTCCTCACCCGAGGCCGAAGCGGTATCGATGGCCAGGCCGCGCGCGGACATGCCGTAGACCTGGTTGCGGCCGAGCACTCTGAAGTAGGAGGCGCCCAGAAAGACGATGAGCTCGTCCTTGTAGGCCGGGGTATTGAGCGGATAGTGGATGCGAAAGCCCGCAAAGCCCAGATCGGGCGGAAATTCCATCTTCGGAACCCGCGGGCCGAAATCGAACATGGCCGGGTTGTAGAGCACGGGCCGCGCCACGCCGTCGCTCACCTCGAAGATGTTGACCCGGCGGTCGAAGTTGAAGCCGCGGTGAAAGAACTGGACCTCGAACAGAGCGCGGTCGTGCCAGAGGGCGCTGTTGCGTTGAAAGCGGATATCACGGTATTGGTCGAACGTGAGCTTCGTGATCGCCTCAGGCAGCTTGACGGAGCGGTTCCGATAAGGCTTGCTCGCGCGATCCTGCGCGAGCTTTTCGACCGTCGCGAAGGAGAATGCGGGCGGCGGTTGCCGCGTCGGGGCCGGCCGGGCCGGAACGGTTCTCGCACCACCGGCTGGCGCGGGAGCTTGTGCAGGGGACTCCTTCTCGGCAGCCCGTTCGGCACCGGATTGCTGCTGTGCGGATGAGCCCGCCGCGCCCGGCCGCGTGTGCTTGGGTTGAGCAGCCGCGGCCTGCCCCGCGTCCGACGCCGGGGCTTTCCCCTTCGCCTGCCCCGACTTCGCTTCCTCTGACTTCGACTGCTCGGACCCGGACGCCTCCGTCTTCGACGACTCCTGCCTGCCCTGATCCGATCTCGGGTGCGCCGGCTTGGCAGGCGGCGGAGACTGCAGCGGCGACTGGGGCTGCGATTGCGGTTGGGGCTGCGGTTGCGACAGTGGCAGAGACTGCGGCTCGGTCTGCGCCGGCGACGTGGTCGCAGGCGGCGTTTGTCCTGACCCGGTCGGGGTAGCGGCCGGCTGCGTTTGCTCGGTGGCGGGCTGGTTGGGCCCTTGCGCCGCAGGCGGTGCCTGCTGGGGTGAGGCTTGCTGGCCGGGTGGAGGTTGCTGTGTGGGCGGAGTCTGCGCCAGCACCGCTGGCCCGATCAGCCCGGCAGCTATCAACGCCCCGCCAAGCAGCTGCAGTCGTCTCACCAAACCGTCCTCGATGCGCTATGAGAGCGCCGGCCTTTTTCAGGCGCAAACAGAGCCCTCCTGTCTCCGTTTGGAGACAGGCGAGGCTCGAAGCGAAAACATGACTGCGCCGATTGTGTCAGCGCGCCCCCCGAATCGGGTCCGAAAACTGTGTCAGACAATCTCTTACACGATTTCCGGTCCAAGTGTCCTTAGCGAAGCTACCGATGCAAAAATACCACACCGGGGAGCGGCAGACGGGCCGGGATGGGCAACGGTGCGCGCCGCCATCCTCGACCGGAACGAACGAGGTTCCCTGGGTCAGCCGCGAGGTGGGGCGGGCTCGTCGAGCAGCGGTATGTGATAAGTCGCGAGAATCTGCGCGATCTCGGCGTGATGCGCCGCGATCCAGTCGTTGAGTGTGTTCTGCCAGTCCTTCTCGCCCTGGCGCAGGCCCATCGCGATCTCGTAATCGAACCTGATCTTCGGGTCGGGCTTGAAGGGCACGGCAGCCCACGCATTCGCGCCGGTGTGGCGGCTCACGACAAAGCCGGCGATGGGGCCCCAGACGACCGCCACGTCGATCTTTCCGGCCGCGAGGTCGCGCTCGACGATGGTATCCGGTGTTTCGTTCGGGTCGCCGCTTTGCGCGGCGTACATCACCGCATGCTCGATGAGCCCGTTCTGTAACACCCAGTCCGATGCGGGTGTCTGTGCGAACAGGCCGATGCGCAGCGCATGCAGCTTCGCCGGCGGCAGCCTCAAGAGATCATCGGCCGTCCTGAGGTCCTTGAACTCCGCGCGCGGCGGCACGACCAGCGCGTAGATGGAATGCATGTAGGGTTGAGTCGTAGCCGTCAGGTCGTAGCCCTTCGGCACGCCGATGATGAGATCGCATTTGAACTGTTGGGTCTGAT
>CAZDTG010000038.1:30233-32461 GCA_964508005.1 uncultured Steroidobacteraceae bacterium | reverse complement strand
CAGGGGCCTCGTACGCCGCAAGGTCAGTGGTGATGTGCACATGGACCAGTCGGGGAGCAGTGCTACATCGGCAGCATGGCACTTACTCCGCTTATACGCTGCTTCAAGCTTCAAGTTCTGGTCGGGGGCCCGGGAATCCGGCAACCCGCCGGATGCCGCCCCGGTGCAGGGTAGCCGTTCGGGTGGCAGCTGGTTGGTCCCTCAGCGGGAAGAACCCCGTTGCGTCGCACCCAGCCAGTGGGCGACAACTCCGACCACGTCAGCGGGCGTCACCTTTATCTTGACGAGGTACTGCTTGGCGCCCAGGGCCAGGGCTCTGTTCACGAGCTCCGGCTCGCTGTAGTTGGATAGCATGACCACCGGAATGCCACGTGTCCCGCTGTCTGCCGCGAGCCTTCTGAGCACCTCGATCCCATCGAGGGTCGGCATCCTGACGTCAAGGAGGATCAGGTCCGGACGGGCCGTCGCCGCCAGCTCGAGCCCTGCCGGACCGCTGCTGGCCACGACCACCCTGTAGCCGGCGCGCTCGAGGCCGAGCTGATACACCATGATGATGACTGGGTCATCGTCGACCAACAGGACGGTCGCAGGATTCCCCGAATCTCCAGGAGCTGAGCCTCCAGAATCCGGGGGCTGCATGCGTTCATCGTAGACTGGCTCGAGCCGCTGACCCTACTGTGTCCACGCTTGGCGCCGGAGTCACATGCAAGATCTGGGAAGGGGCCGCCGCTGAAATCACCGAAAGAAAGAGCCCGAAGGCCCGATGCATATCCGCACGCCTATGACGACGTCGTCAACCGGCTATCACACGAACTCGGCGGTCCAATCGCCATTCTCCGCGGGTATTTCAGCTATTGGCTGGACGGATCGCTGGACCCAACGCCATGGAGCACGCGCGAAAGCGTGGAACGCGCGGCCGAGCAAGTCGAGAGACTCGCGCAGCAGGCGCTATCCCTGATCGACCTTTGTTCGCGTCTATCCGTAGACGCCAACCGGCACGCTCTCGACAGCTGGCCGGCTGATACCGGCCGCACGTTGAGCGCACCCGTACAAGAGCTGCGAGCCTGGTTTCAAGACAAGGATCGGAACGCCCTGACGAAGCTGTCAGCGGATTCACACGCAGCGGCCTTGATGTGCGAGCGGAGCACGATCCTGATCGAGGCGCTGCTCAGGCAGATTGCCACCGCGCACATGGTCTCGGGCCGCGAAAAGCCCGTGATGCGGTCGATGGACCTGTCAAGCTGGTTGCGCCGGTCGATCCACGAGCTGGCGCCCTCCGTCACATGTTTTGGACACGCCCTCTCGCTGGACTTCCCGCCCGGCCCGGCACCCATCCAGGGAAATCCAACCCTGCTCGCGGTGGCGCTTCTCAACCTGCTCGACAATGCGCAGAAGTTTTCGCATCCCCGTTCTCCGATCCAGGTAGCGGCATATGAGCGGGCGGGATTCTGCGGCTTCCTGGTGCAGGACAGCGGACCAGGACTGCCCAGGGACTTCGAATTTCGGGCATTTGGACGGATCGACCACGGACCTGGTTTCGCGGCCCCCGGCGTGGGACTCGGGCTGTTCACGGCCCGGCGGGTTGCAGAGCTTCACGGTGGGTCACTTACCATGAGCACCATCGAGCATCGCGGGACGAGAGCGGGCATCCAGCTTCCAACCGACCAGGAGGGTATGCGGCGATGACGGCCGCGGCGCAGCTGGTGAGCTTGGGATGGACCAACCGGGACATTCCGGTTGGGACGCATATGTGTTTCTACTACTCGGACGACGAGGGGCTGAAGGACACCCTCGCCTTCTTGAGAGTGGGCCTGGATGAGCCGAAGACTTGCTGCATGCTGTTTGCCGACAGCAGCCGATTTGCTGGCCTGCTTGGCTGGCTCTCGGAAGGCTACGAGGGAAACCTCGATTCGGTGATGGATCAGGGAAAGCTGATCGTCATCGGCGGGGCTCCAACAAGGAATGAGCTGGTGAGCTCAATCGGCGCCCGGCTCGACCGCGCGATGGCTGAAGGCTACACGCTGATCAGGTTTCTGGGCATCATCGGATGGGGCAAGCCCGGCTGGCCGGATGAAGTCAGTTTGCTCGAGTTTGAGAGTCAGGTCAATGACGTGGTCACGGCCTACCCCGCGGCGATCATCTGCACCTATGGCGTCCCCCACCTCCCGGGCACGAGCCTGATTTACGGCGGCCTGCAGACGCACCCGGTCACCATGATCGGTGATCAG
>CAZDTG010000038.1:0-30133 GCA_964508005.1 uncultured Steroidobacteraceae bacterium | reverse complement strand
GAGCCTGATTTACGGCGGCCTGCAGACGCACCCGGTCACCATGATCGGTGATCAGATCGTGAGCAACCCGCACTACAAGCTCCGCGGGTTCTGACCGCCGCGGATCGCATCGCTCACCAGGGCGAGATTGTTCGCATCCAGGTTCTGGAAGGACTGACCACCGAGTACGCTCGAGCCGCGTACGAGCCGCGTACGAGCCGCGGACCCGGTTCGCCTTCCCTCCTGCGGCCCGGATCATCCTCAGTACCGCAGTCGGCCGGGTTACCTAGGAAAACCGCTGAGCGATCAAACGAACGGCTTCTTTCGACTGGACAGATGCGCCTTCGCTGGGCATGCGGGACGCCAACTGCAGAGAAGCAACCCCGCAATGCGCGATTCGGGGGAGGTCCAGGTTGGCTCTAGATCAGACGATCGAGGCTGCGGACTTGGCTGGCCCACAACCGCGCACTGTCGCGTGGCTCCAGGCAGGGCCGCTGAGGTAGTGCCTGGATCGCCTGAACGGAGGCGGCGTCATGGGCCATCTCGCGGATAGCACCCACGCGACGCTCAACGCCGGATTGTGGCGTGTCGGGTAGGGCGGAGACCCCGGAAGTTCTGTTGTCAAGGCGTCTTTCGCCGGTTCAGGGCATTGCGGCCGCCGTGGCGGTCCGACTGGTCATCTGTAAGAGAGGAGTGTATTCAAATGGCAAATGTCGAGAAGTCGATCACCGTCGAGGTACCGGTCCACGCTGCGTACAACCAGTGGACGCAGTTCGAAAGTTTCCCCCAGTTCATGGACGGGGTGAAAGAGGTCCGTCAGCAAGGTGACGCGCACCTGCACTGGAAGGCCCAAATCGCCGGCAAGGTCGAGGAGTGGGACGCCGAGATCACGGAGCAGGTCCCAGACCGCAAGATCGCGTGGCACAGCACCAGCGGTGCGCCGAACGCGGGCGAGGTCACGTTCCAACCGATATCCAACAGTGCCACCGAAGTGAACTTGAAACTCGAAGCGGAGCCTCGTTCAGTGGTGGAGAAGATTGGCGACGCGATTGGCGCGTTGGACCGCCAGGTGCAGGGCGACCTGGACCGCTTCAAGCGGTTCATGGAGGAGCGGGGCGGAGACGAAACGGGTGCTTGGCGCGGCGAGATTCGGCAGTAGAAACCAACCCTTCAGGAGCTTGAAAAGGCCTCGGCGTTCGGGGAGGCCAGGCGTGACGGCCGCGGCCCGCTGTGCCGTGCGGACCAGCCGCTAAGGCTTGCTTGCCTGCGGGACTCCTGGTGTCTCGGCCGTCCTCGCAAGTGCAGCGAACGCGCAGACCGGCCTGCACCGCCACGTGACCGACCAACAAGAAGGTGTGATTTGCGGGTGCCCGCAAGGACCGACCAGGCAGTCTCTTTGCCCCGGATCCACTCCAGACCGCGATGTAGTGACAACCACGACCGCGTGGTGGAGGATGCGGCCAATCAATGAAACGGCGGAGGCCAAGATTGCGGCGCGCGACGAGTCCAACCTGTGCGGCCGCATCAAGCAGGCCGGCTTTCCGGTGGTCAAGAGTGAGAGGGCGATAACCAGGTGCTGGCCCGGAGTCGCGACGCCGGCACATGACGACCTTGTTCAGGTGCGTCAGAATGGCCATCCCCAGCTGGAAACTCGATCGAATCGAGCTCGGACGCTCTCCCTCACCCGCGAGTGACTGTTGCCTCGGTCAAAGGAAAGGCGACGGCGAGCGACAACGCTTCATGCTCGAACCGGACGATGTAACCGCATGGACCAAGCGGCAGATCGCCACGCCGTATCCTAGAGGACATGGCATTCCTTTCCATTCACCATCTTCCAGGCGAGCCGCATGAGCTGCTCGAGCGAAAGCGCAAGCATATGGACCCCGTCGTCAAGGCAATAGCGCCCGAATACGGCGCCGTGTTCAGCGTCACCGCGACAGTCGAGGACGGCCTGATAACTGTAAACCTGTGGGATAGGGCCGAGGACGCTGCGAGGTTCACCGCGCGCGACGATGTTCAAGCAGCGCAAAGGGAATCGGGTCTTCCGAGACCCGATCGCTTCGAGCGATACGCAGGGGTGGACGTGCAGCGCTACTCCGGTTGACCTGCGCGGATCGCGTCCTGGCTAGATCGTCTATGGCCACTCGCTCCTGGTTGCTACCGGCACTGTGAATATAAAGTCCGAACCGCTGCCGACCCGGCTCTCCCCAGAGATCGTTCCGCCGTGCATCTCGACGATTTGTCGCGTGATGACCAGCCGAATACCGGTGCCGACGGCCGGTGCGGTCGTCCGCCAGAAAGCTGTTGGGCCTCACCCCGAGTACTCACGAGCGGCGTAACTCCGCCCCTACCGGCCCGTCGGGCTCTTGGCCAGCTCGGATCACCTGCCAGCCCTCTACAACCCCCAAACCTTGATCCGATCGTCCATCGCCGGACTTTGTCCGCACCACAGCCGCTCCGGGTCGCGGTCGACGATAAGAGGCGTCAGGGACGCGTCCGAGCAACGGGGTTCAGCCCAGCGTCAGCAGGCGGCGCGGGTAACGACGGCGTGGGCGGCGTTGAGCATCACCTCAGCGGCTGCCGCCGCGTCGGCAGGATCGGCCTCCTCGAGCGGAGAGTGACTGATCCCGTCCCTGCAAGGCACGAACACCATGGCGCTGGGCACCAGCGGCGCGACGCACATCGTGTCGTGCGCTGCACCGGACACCATATGCCGAAACGGCTCTCCACTCGCCTCGGCAGCCACGGCGATGGCATCGACGAGCTCTCCGTCGAGGCGCACGGCAGAAACAGCCTGTCGCTCCCTGTAACTGGCGCCCATGCCTCGACGCTTGGCGATTCCCTTCGCGAAGGCTGTGATCTTCAACTTCGCGGCCTGGACCTTCTCGTCACTCATGCCCCGAAGGTCAAGGGACAGGCGGGCCTCGCCCGGAACCACATTGATGATGCCCGGACGGAACACCATCTCCCCTACCGTGCCTACGGTCCCGTCGCCCGCGGCCCGCGCTACTCTCTCGACATATTCCACAACCTTGGCCGCGACGATCCCGGCGTCGTATCGAGAATCCATCGGTGTCGCGCCGGCGTGATCGGCTCTGCCGTTGATGGCGATATCACCGTGCACGTAGCCGGCTATGCCGGTCACGACTCCGATGCGGGTCTGCGTGTCCTGAAGAACTCTGCCCTGCTCGATGTGCAGCTCGATCCAACCAATCAGGTCATCGAGGATTTTTCGCGCCTGCCTCCAATCTTGAGGCCGATAACCAGCCTCCAAAGCGTGGTCCCAGAAGGAACGACCATCGTCCCGCGCTAGAATCCGCTCCCGCAGATCCTCCTCTGAGGTGGACTGGGCGACAATGCGGCTGCCGAGCAGCATCTGGCCAAAGCCCGAACCCTCCTCTTCGAGGAAGCTGATGACCTGCAGCGGCAGACCAAGACCGTGCTCCTGATTGAGCCTGCAGATTTCCACCGCGGTCGCGACTCCGAGTGTGCCGTCGTACTTTCCGCCGTTGCGGTTGGAGTCGCAGTGAGAGCCGACGGCAAAGCACTTCTCACCGATCGCCCGATTCCGGGCGATCATCGTGCCCACAGGGTCGTACGAGACGCTGAATCCGATGTCCGTGAGTTGCCGCTCGAAGTATCGGACGGTGTTCCTGTACGCGTCGGTGTACGCATAACGACAGATCGCGCCCGGCTTGAGACTGAAGGCAGACGTGCTAAGGGACTCGACGTCTCGAGCGATTCTCGTCGCAGATTGGCTTCTGTCGATCCTAACCACTGCTTCTAGCAATCGTTTCCATCCTGAACCACGGCCGGCGCCAAACGCTGTCGGTCGTCGGTACCTGGCACGACTCTGGACCTCGGATGCGTTCGCGGGCTCGGCAACTCCACGACGAGGTCAGAAGAGCCGCCGAGGAAGCATGCACCCGACGACCCAGTTGGGCTGATCGACGATCTCGTGGATGCGGAGATCGCCAATGAGCCCAAGCATCGCGTAGGCCTCCAGTTCCGTCATCTTCTGGGCTGTTGCAAGCGGTGCGATCGAGTGACGAACCGCATCTTTGGCGGCCTCCATCAGGTCGGGTCCGATGCCGGTGAAGATGCGGTAGCCCTCTTCGGCCGGGAACGTGTCCGCAACGTAGATCTCCGGCGCTTTGAGGTTCGCGCCGCGTATCACCGTGAGCTTGAGGGTCATCTCCATCCGACACTCGATGCCCGTGCCGCAGATCTCGCCATCGCCCTGAATCGCGTGCCCGTCGCTGGCCGACAGGAGCGCGCCGTCGTTGAAGATGGGCACCACGAGGGTCGACCCGACTCCCAGGTACTTGCAATCGAGGTTGCCTGCCGCATTCGTGGGACTGATCGAGGCGTAATCGCCATCCTCGGCCGGCGCCACTCCGATGTTTCCGATCATCGGCCGCAGCTGGAACCGGACGCCGGACGGAAACTCGATGGTGTCGCCGTCCAGATGCCAGATCTTCAAGTAGGAGTCGGTGATCTCGCTCGCGAGCAGGCCGAAGTCACGCATCAGGCCCGTCCAGCCCCAGTTCTTGGGCTTGAGCTCAACGACCTCGATCTGGAGCGCATCTCCTGGGCGCGCCCCTTCGACGTACACCGGCCCCATCAACGGATCGAGCCCGCGGAAGTCGATGTCGGCGATCGTCTCTGTCGTTGAGTCTCGATCGATCGCTCCGCCCGACGCGTCCAGGGCGTCAAAGAAGACGACATCGCCCCGCTGCACCGACAGGGCGGGCGGCAGCCTGCGATTCCAGGTCTTGTGAATGCTGGCGGTCGGGACGGCTTTCGTTCCGACTGATGCGCTCATCTCGCGACGGCGCCCGCAACGCCTCCCGCGGCCATCGCGTTCCTGGCATTGGCCCCGAGGACGGTGAACATCACGTAGCACGCCATCCGGGCTCCCAAGCCACTTGGATCCCAGACCGGAGCGAGCTCGACGACCTCGACGAGGGACACTCGTCCTGACTCGGCGATGACGTCCAGCGCTTCCATCAGGTCGGACGGGTGCATGCCGCCAGGTTCGGGTGAGCACACGCCGGGTGCATGCGAGCAATCGAGCACGTCCAGGTCCACGTCGACGGCGATGGCGCTCGTGCCATCGCTCGCCAGGTCCAGCGCTTGCTGGGCGATCGCCTGGATGCCCCGCTTGCGGACGTCGCGCATTCGGATCACGTTGATCCCGGCGTCGCGACAGTACTGAGCCTGCTCCGGCAGGTTCCACAGGCCACGCGAGCCGATGTGGACCATGTTGTTCGGATTGACGTTCGGCAGCTCTGACGTGCGCCGGAGATGGCAGCCACCGTTCATGCGACTGCCCAAGAACTCATCGGAGCTGTCGAGATGGCAGTCGAACTGAATGAGCCCCATTCGGCCGTCCGTCTCCTCAGAGAGAGCTTTCATGGTGCCGATGGGAATTGAGTGGTCTCCGCCCTGAATCAGGGGCAGAGCGCCGGCCCCGAGGACTTCCCGGACGCTTCGGCGCATCGAGTCGTGCGAGGCGACGGTGTCCGTCGAGATGGTCGCGACATCGCCACAGTCGACGAGCCGGTAAGCGTCGAAGAGATCGACGTCGTAGTCGTAGTGGTAGCTGAAGAACTGATCGGTCGCTTCGCGGACCGCCCGAGGACCGCCGCTCTGACCCTGCCGGTAGACGTTGGCGTTTTCGTAAGGGATGCCGAGGAAAGCCGCCTTGGCGCCGTGCTGGCGAAGAAGCTTCGAATCGGGGCGCACGTGAGGCGCCCCCAGGAACGTGTTGATGCCCGAACCCATCTGGGTGGGCGACCTGGTGTCGCTCACTTGACAGCCCCTCCAATCATGGCTTTGCCTCGATCTGCTGGTACCACCGGACGCGCGTCCCGATTCGTGCCCGCGCCTTCCACCCGAGCGACTTGGGCTCGGCGTCGATCCGCCCGAGCAGCTCTTCAATTCGACCCTTGACCACCTCCTGCTCCTGGGCGTCGACCTCGTCGAACTGGCGGACATGCTGCTCGACCCTCTTCAAGTTGGTGGTGACCGTGTGGTAGAAGCCCCAGTCGGAGCCCAGCATTCGGGCGATGTACGTAGCGTTGACGGTCTCCGAATCACCCGAGCCGACCGGATGCTCAAGCAGAAGGACGACGGTGTCCTTGACGTCCTTGGCGTTGAGCTCGACGATCTGCATCTTTTCGAGCAGCAGCTCGGCCAGGGGAATCGTCTCCGAATCGATCTCCAGACGCCCGTTGAACGGGATCGGGTGGCAGTAGTCGAGCTTGTCCATGAAGATGTCGACGCCGAGTCCGGTCGCCGGGTGCTTGTAGAACTGGCGCCCCCCGCCGGTTGCCATCGCGATGTCCGCATCCTGCCGGTAGCCAAGCTCCGAGAACATGGCTTGCAGGTCGCGGGCGTACCGGCGTTCGGAGGCGAAGTCGAGGTCGGTGAGCACGCGGAGCATGGCATCGAGCAGCGACACGTAGCGAGGGCAGTGAAGCCGGTACGCGAGCGAGCCGAGCAAACGCAGGGTTATGCCGCGCGACTTCGCCTCTTCGACGATGTCGTGACCCGCGGCCAGGAAGGCCCCGGCCTGCCGCCGTAGGCCATCCCGGTCGCTGGGCGCTGCGGTTATGTCCCGATCAGACATTTCGATCACTCGGGTGGAATTTCGCGATAGGCCAACGTGACGTCGACGCCGCGGCGCTTCTGCACGTACCGAGCTATGTAATAAATCACCAGCCCGGAGAAGAAGGTCACGAACGTAAAGATCAGGTTGTTGGTGTTCGTCTTCCAGTTGATCCCGGAGTTCGGGTCGGTGATCAGGATTACCGCGATGATCGTCAGGCCGACCAGCGATACGACCGCCATGATGGTCATCACCGGGATTCCGGCAAAAACCTGGTTGTACCGAGAGCTCTGCCAGATCTGCCGCTGCCGGTAAGGGAAGAAGATGCCGCCGATCGCCACCATGAAGAATGTCAATTCCTCCCCCAGGGCGCCGGCGAGCAGGGTCAGGTAGTTGGTGTAGGAGTAGAGCGCGCACGCGAGCAGACTTCCTATCAGCAGGACGCCGAGGCCGAAGATCGGCGCCTGCCGCCTTGGATCGACCTCGCCAAGCTTGGCTGGCACGAGGCGGTCGAGCGACCAGGCAAGGATGCTTCGCGACCACGACAGGATGTAGCCCGGCATCCAAACGTAGGTCCAGGCCGCGAAACCAAGGGCGACGATGAGGGCGATGACGATGTTGCCGCTGGCCATGGCGCCGAGCTCGGCGAAGGTCGGCGTGAAGGAAAGGCCCACCTTGGACGGGTCGGCAGCCGCCAGTGATCCGAGAAACTGGTTGCCAACCACGGCGAAGAACACGGCGATGATGACCGCCATCCAGATCGCGGAGTAGATGACCGACCCGGTGAGGCTCTTCAGGAAGACACCGGACGTCACCTTGATCTCGCCGCCGATATACGTGGAGGCGATCCCGAAGCCGAGGACCACGAAAGCCCATGTCACCGCCCACATAGACTCCGTGAACGAGAACGGCGCCGGGGTGAAGCCCGCGACCTTCACCACCTCGTTGTAGGGGTCGGGATTTGACGTGAACGTCCCGACGTAGCTGTTGAACGCCGATCGGAAGCCGTCATGGCCGACGATCAGGATCGCGACCACGGCGATCACGGTGGACAGCGTGGCCAGGGCGAAGGTGACCTTTTGGAAGCGGAAATAGAGCCTGAGCCCCTGACCATAGGCGAACATCGCGACCAGCCCGATCACCAGCACGGCCGAGGTCAGGAACTTGCCGTTCGGAGTCGTGAAGAAGTTGGCGGCGCTCGCGATCCCGGCGTCGTGGGTGTAACCCGCGATCACTCGGAAGAACCCGGAGATCCCATAGAGACCCAGGAAGCTTCCCGCGATCCCCATGAGATAGAAGTTCCACATGTTCCAGTTCCAGTTGCTCATGAACCCCCATGCGGGGCCGAGCGATCGCGTGACGTAGACGTAGTCGCCGCCGGATCGTGGCATCGCGGACATGAACATGACGTAGAGGACCGACATCGGTAAGACGAGAACCATGCAGGCGAGCGTCGCGAAAACGAGGTTCGCCCCTGGATACAGCGCGTAGAAGAGCAACATGAAGGCGACGCCAATGCCGATGTTGATGAAATAGACGTTGAAGATGAATGCGTCGAAAGCCGAAGCCTGCCGTACCAGACCACTTGCCTTACGGACGAAAAAACCGGCACCGGTCGTTGTGCCTGCCGAAGCTGTATCAGCCATGTCTCCTCCCATCACATTGCAGATGTCAGCCTGAAATCAGCTGCACGTTTTTCAACTTGGCCCCGTTGAGATCGACCACGGCCCCTCTGAGCACGCCCTCCCCGTACTCGCTTCCTGGATTGACGCAGGTGGTGCGGTTCAGCTTCACCTGGCCACGCGACTCATGGATGTGGCCGTGTAGCCCAAGCTGCGGCTGATAGCGCTCGATCGCCGCGCGCACGCTAGTGCTGCCGACGGGAACCATCCGGGTTTGGCCTCCGTCGGTCTGCACCTGCAGGTTCCGATCCAGCATCGGCGCGAGATCCAGGTTGCTGTTGTACGGCGGATCGTGAAAGTTGAAGATCGCGGTTTCCGGAGCACGGAGCTGTGAAGCCATCGCCTCGATTCGACCCGCAAGGTCGTCCTCGCTGCACTCCCGCGGCGTGTCGAATGGAGTGGGTCCACTCCAGCCGCAACTGATCATCTCCAGGTCGGATTTGCCGTCCGTAAGGTGAACGAGCCTGCCCTCTGGGTTGCTGACGATCTCGCTTCCATCCAGCACCTCGTCGATCTCGAGGTGGTCGTCATTGCCAGGGGTCATGAAGCAGCGGACGTTCTTGCCCGCGAGTCGCTCCTCGGCGATCGACACCCACCGTCGCAGCGTTGCGCGCATCAGGTCCAGAAATTTGCGGTCGCGTAGGGCCGCGTCTTTGGCGAGCCGATCGACCTCCTCCTGCTCGCATCGAAACGGGTAGAAGCCGTTGACGCGGATCAGCTTTTCCATTTCCTGAACTTCAGCCTCGCTCTGCAGGGTGGTGGTTCTTCCGGCGAAGGTGACCCGATGGGCGCCGTTGCCGGCGGCGACGAGTGGGACGATGGCCTTCCCGGTCATGTCGCCGCCCATGATCAGGACGTCGGCCTGGTAGAACGCGGCAGAGTTGATGAACTTGAGAAAGCAGCGCTCCGAGCCGTGAATGTCGGTCGTGAAGAAGATGCGGATGGCTATGACCTCTTCAGGTAGCGCTTGCCGATGCTGGCGACAAGCGAATAGGTGGTGTCGACCATGTTCCCGACGTAGAGCCCACCAGCCTGGGTCAGCAGCTGGTAGGCGTCCCAGCGATCCATCCCGTATTCGGACTCCAACCAGAGCACCAGCTCGGCGTTCGCGATCCGGGCGGCATCCTCCATCGGCCGGGCGCTGCCCACCACCATGATCTCGTCGGCGGACTCGATTCGAGGCCATTGGATCGCCTTGCCCTTGATCACGTCGAAGAACACGGTCACACGAGCTGTGATCTCGAGCGCGACTCCGCACAGCTCGCCCTGACCCTGCCGTGCGTGGCAATCGCCCGTGTAGAAAAGCGCCCCCGGATTCCAAACCGGAAAGTGGACTTTGCTCCCAGGCCGGACGTGGGGCACGTCCATGTTTCCGCCGAAAGGGCCCGGGGCCAGGGCCGAGATCGCTTCGAGGTCAGGGGCCACAGCGAAGGTGCCCATAAAGGGATCCCAATCGAGCTCGATCCCGAGCTCCGAGTTGGCCAGCTTGCCGTCTCTCAGGCTCCAGATCCATACCCGTTCGGGAAGGGGCTCCTGCAGCGTCCGCGTCGTGGCCGTCGAAGTCAGGCCCCCGAAGAAAGGGATCAAGCAGCTGACGGCGAAGTCCCTTGCCGGCTCGATGCTCTCGATCTCGACCACGAGGGTGTCACCTGGTTCGACGCCCTCGACGTAGATCGGGCCCGTTTGCGGATTCAGAAATTTCGCGCCCCTGAGAGCCTTGCTGGGCAGCGACTCCGGATCCGTGATGCGACCTTCGAAGGCGTCGTTGGTGTGAATGACCACCCGGTCCCCAAGCCGGACATGCGCGACGGGTTCGCGGTACGGGCTGAACACGTAGCTGTAGGTGGTGGGGCGAACCTCGACCGTCGAGGGATGCCTCGTCTGCTCTGTCCCAGCCCCCGTCAAGCCCGACCTCCGTGTGCGGGCCCATTGGACCGCTCGAGACCGCGTGACTCGTTAATGTTCATCACCCGGCGGTGGAGTGGACTTTTTGACGAGCATCGGACTTGATGCGCTCTGAGTTTGCCAATGGTGGCGGCGTCGAGCCGCTGCGTCTTGGAATCGTGTTTCCTCAGACCGAGATCGGAAGCGACGTCACGATCATCCGAGAGTTCGCCACCAGGGTCGAGGAGGCGCGATACCGATACCTGGCCGCGTATGACCACGTCCTGGGCCACCGCCCGGATGACATGCGCGCATGGCGGAACGTCGGTCCCTACACCGACGAGCATTCGTTCCACGAGGTCTTGATGCTTCTGGCTTTCTTGGCGGCGGTGACGAGGCAGATCGAGCTGGTGACCGAAGTTCTCGTGCTTCCGCAGCGGCATGCGGCCCTGGTTGCCAAACAGGCGGCGGAATTGCAGCTGCTTTCGGGAGGTCGGCTGCGGCTCGGGGTCGGAGTGGGACGGAATGCGGAGGAGTACCGAGCGCTGGGGGCGAGCTTTCACGACCGAGGCCGGCGCATCGTCGAGCAAGTCGAGGTCATGCGAAGGCTCTGGACTGAAGACGTCGTCACCTTCAGCGGAGCCAACCATTCCATCCACGCGTCCGGCATCAAGCCAAGGCCCGGACCCAAGATCCCTGTCTGGATGGGAGGCTCCGCTCGGGTCGTGCTCGAGAGGGCTGCTCGAATCGCGGACGGGTTCATCCTCGACGCGGACCTGGCGCGGGCTTCCAGCGTCGTGGCGCAACTGCGCGCGCACCTGGCCGACGCTGGCCGCAGCCCGCGAGCCTTTGGGATTGCCGGACAGGTCCAGCTCGACGCGAGCGATCTCGACGGGTCGGCTCAGACGGCCGCAGCCTGGCAGGCACTCGGGGTCTCGCATCTGTCCGTCATCACCATGGACACGGGCTTGAGCGGTCCGCGCGACCATGTCGGGCTCGCGCTGGATTTCATGGACGCCTGGACCCGACTCGGCGCAACCCGCGAGCCCTAGCGCGTTCGGAGCCACCTCGCCCAAAGCCACCGGCTGACTTCCCCGCGCGAAAATGCGCGCTCGTCTCACCACGACGCGGGGTCGGTCACAGACCAAAGCGCAAATGTCGAATGCCCCTCACCTGACTTGCGAATCCGACTGCACTAAAGACGGCCTTGACCGTAGTATCCTAGCATCCTAGTATCCTACAAGGGTGCAAGGGCGTATGCGGGCTGCGGGTGGCACCCTTGCGCTCGCCGGCCCGCGTCGGGACAGCCTCGCCCAGCAGGTCTACAAGTCGATTCGCCTGGGGATGCTCAGGGGAAGTCTCGACCAGGGACATCTCTATTCGGAGAGCTGGCTGGCATCGACTCTCGAGGCTTCGCGCACCCCGATACGAGAAGCCTTGCGACAGCTTGAGTTCGAAGGGCTCATAGAAATCATTCCCCAGCGCGGCTTCCGCATGCGCGAGATCTCGAAGGCGGAGGTACGCGAGTTCTACACGCTGCGCGAAATGCTCGAGTGCTACGTCGTGGGCGCATTGTGCGACGAAGCCAGTGATGGATCGCTGGATGCAGCTCTGCGCGAGCTCAGCCGCATCCTCGAGCGTCAGCGCGAGAACATCGGGGACATCGGCGAGTTCGTCGCCTGGGATGAAGAGTTCCACCTGACCATGGCACGGCTGGCCAACCTGCCGCGCACCGCTCGAATGATCTCTTCGTTGAGAGGAGTCCTCTGGCTTCTGGCAGCACGCGTCATGGGCGACCAGGCAAGGAGAGAGGACGTGCTCGAGGAACACGGAGCGATCGTTGGCGCCCTTCTGGAGCACGATCGAAAACGGGCTGTGCAGGCTATGACACGGCACGTCCGAGAAACGGCGAGGCTCGCGACGACGACGCGAGAGTAGTCGTCGCGCGGCCGCGGTCAGGCCGGCTTGGCCGACTGGCCCCTCCGTGCGCTGGTCAGGTCGCGCGGGCCGAGCGCTCGAGCCATTTGAGACCCTCGTCGGTGGTGCCGAGGGGCCGGTACTCGAGTCCGACGTACCCCGAATAGCCGAGCGAGTCGAGCTCGTTCAGGAAAGCGGCGATCGGTTGTTCCCCCGTCCCCGGCTCGTGCCTCCCCGGCACGTCTGCGATCTGTACGTGCGCGACGAGCGATGCGTGCTTCCGAAGGACTTCGATCGGATCATCCCCTGCCATGGCAACGTGGTACTGGTCCAGCAGAAGGCGCACCGCAGGGCTCTCCGCAGCGTGAATCAGCTCCACAGCTTTTTCTACGGTGCCGGCGATGTAGCCGGGCATGTCCACCGTGTTGATCGATTCGATGAGCAGGGTGAGCCCGGCGCTGTCCGCAAGCGGAGCAGCTCGCCGCAGGTTGGTGATCGCGGTCTCCATGGCGGCAGCAGTCGCCACTCCGGGAGGAACTATTCCGGCGAGAACGTTGAGCCTCGAGGTTCGCAGCCGGAGCGCAAGCGCGATTGCATCGTCCAACGTTTGTGCGAATTCCGACTCACGCCCGGGAAGGCAGAGCAAGCCCCGCTCACCTGCCGCCCACGCGCCGGGCGCAGGGTCGAACAGAACCATCTCGAGCTGGTTCTGCCGGAGGGTGCGCTCGAGCCTGTCGGTGTCCAGCTCGTGCGGGAAGAGCATCTCGACATGACGGAAGCCATGATTCGCAGCGGCGGCGAATCGTTCATCCGGATCCAGCTCGGGCCAGAGCATGGTCATGTTGGCGGCGAATCGAGGCATTTGCTTGCTCCTCGATCAGCCAATCAACGACTGACGACCGCGACGCTCGCCGCCTCTTCCGCTAGCCGCACGACGGCCGACATGTCTTCAGCCGCCATGCCTCGGCTGCCAGCCTCGATGAAAAGCTGCTCGACGATCGATCCGAGCAGCAGCGGCACCGCCGCGGCTGCCGCCTCTCGCTTGACGAGGCCGAGATCCTTGAGTATCAAGCCGGCCGGAGTCGCCGGGCTGAAGTCTCCAGAAATGAATCGGGGTAGATTGCGGACCAGCATCTGGGAGCCGCCAAACGAGGTTCCCAGCATGTCCAGGAGGACGTGTGGGTCGGCGCCAAGCTTGACGCCGAAGACGGTGGCCTCGGCCGCGGCCGCCGTGTGGACCGCCACGAGCAATTGATTCACCAGCTTGACCGTCTGCCCGGCACCCACAGGACCACACCTGCGGATGTTCGTTCCATAAGCCTCCAGGACCGGCCTGACCCGCTCGTAAGCGGCCTCGTCGCCGCCGACCATCACTGTCAGAGTGCCAGACTCCGCGCCCGCCGGCCCTCCGGAAACCGGGGCGTCCAGGAACGCGGCATCCTTGGAGTGGAGCCATTCGGCGCAGTGGCGATTCAAGTCGGGGCTGACCGTGGAGTGATCGATGAACACCTGGCCGGGGCGAGCGGCGCCGGCGAGCTCGGTGTATACGGCTTCGACGCTCTCGGCGGTCGGCAGCGCCGTCAGCACCACCGAGGAGTGCATGGCGACGTCGGCCGCGGAACGGGCCGCACGCGCACCGGCGGAAACCAGCTCTTGCACTGGCTCCGGTGAACGGTTGAAGACCTGCACGGCGTGCCCCGCCCGCAGCAACCTGCGCGCCATCGGCCTCCCCATCTTGCCCAGCCCGATGTAGCCGACGTCCATGATCGAACGTGTCCTCGGCGCGGGCTCAGCCCACGTCGGCAGGCATTGCCTGGATGGCGACCGCAGCCGGCGCGGGCTCGTCGAACTCGGTGATCTTGTCGATCGCCGGACCCATCGCGGCGTTGGCCCGTCTTTCGATCATCACCTCGACCAGACACGGTCGCCGCGTTTGCTTGATTCGTTGCGCGCCCCAGTCGAGCGCGCCTGCGATTTGTTCAGGCCTCTCCACGCGACAGGCGGTACAGCCCATCGCCTCCATCAGGCGAATGTGGTCGATGCCAACCTCATCGCCTGCACCTGCGTCGTAGGCGAGGTCGATGCCATAGTCCATCCCATACGCAAGCTCGGCCTGACGGATGAGGCCGAGATTCGAATTGTTCAGCATCACTATCAGGAATGGGATGTTGTATTGGGCGGCGACCGCGATCTCCTCCATCAGGAACTGGAAAGAGAAGTCGCCGACGATGGCGACCACGGTCTTGTCCGGCCTGCCAAGCTTGACCCCGATACAGGCGGGGACCTCCCATCCCAGCGGTCCGGCCTGTCCGCAGACCAGGTAGTGTCGCGGCTTATACGTCGTCTGGAACTGGCCGGACCAGATCTGGTAGAGACCGATGGCGGTCACGAAGATCGTTTCACGGTCGAAGAATCGGTTGATCTCCTTGAAAACTCGAGCAGGCTTGATAGGGACGTCATCGGAGTCCATGCGTCTGACCAGCGTTCGCTTCAGTTCGCTCGTCCGGTCGATCCATGCCTCGTCGCGCCGGCGGTCTTGCCGCCTGGATCCGACGGATTCCAGCATTGCGGCGAACACCGCCTTCGCGTCGCCGACCACTCCGAGATCCTGCTCGAAAACCTTTCCGATCTGCGTCGGCTCAATGTCGACGTGAATGAATCGCCGCTGCCCGCGATAGACGTCTAAGGCGCCGGTATGGCGATCGGCGAAACGAGCACCTACCGCCAGCACGAGATCGCTCTCAAGGAAGATTGCGTTAGCGAATCGCTGCTGGGTCTGGATGCCGACGATCCCGGCATAGAGCGGATGGTCTTCCGGAATGGCCCCCTTGCCCATCAGGGTCACGCTCACAGGCACCTGGAGCCGCTCGGCCAACGCCACCAACTCCGGACATGCATCGGAGAGAATCACCCCACCCCCCGCGATGATCAGCGGACGTTTTGCCTCCATCAGCATGTCCAGGGCACGCTGCACTCGACGTGGGCTGGGGAGCAAACGTGCGACCGGCAGCGGCTCGTCGATGTCGTACAGATAGTCGATTTCGCTTCGCTGCACGTCGACCGGGAGATCGATGAGGACCGGTCCTGGCCGGCCTTCGCGGGCGAGCTGGAATGCCTTCCGGAGGACCCATTGAATCTGGGACGGCTCGTCGACACGCGTGGACCATTTGGTGACGGGCTTCGCGATGGCGGCGATGTCTACCGCCTGGAAGGCCTCTTTGTGCAGCAGAGCTCGCTGCGCCTGCCCGGTTATGCAGATGATCGGGATTGAATCCGCCTGAGCCGTGTACAGGCCGGTGATCATGTTTGTCCCGGCAGGACCCGAAGTCCCGATCGCGACGCCGACCTTGCCGGTGGCGCGGGCATATCCGTCGGCAGCGTGGGTCGCACCCTCTTCGTGACGGACCGTGACGTGCGCTATGCGCGTCGACTTGCGCAGGGAGTCGTAGAGCGGAAGGATGGCCGCACCTGGGATGCCGAAGACGTACTCGACTCCCTCGCTCTCGAGAATCTTGACGGCGGCGTCCATGACCGGCATCCGCATCCGTCCGACTCCTTAATTCCGCATTGCGGAGCAGTTGTTCCGCACAGCGTACGCGCCCCGGCCCTTCGTGTCAAGCCGGCTCTACGTTGGAGCGCTCCAGGTCAGGAATGGAGCGCGTGTATCAGGGCGCGTGCTATGACCTTCATCTTCGGCACCCAGGCATCGACGCGCTCGCGGGGGATCCGGCTGCTGGGGCCAGAGACGCTCAGGCTGGCGACGGGTGCCTGTTGGCTGTTGAGCAGGGGCACCGCAACGCACCGAACACCTTCTTCGTACTCTCCTTCGTCGAGCGCGTAGCCCTGGTTGCGGATCTTGCTCAGCTCATGTCGAAGGCGTTCGCGATCAGTGATCGTGTTGGCGGTGTAACGGGTCAGTGGCGAGCGCAGCAGGAACGCCTCTCGCCTGTCCTCCGAAAGGTAGGCCACCAGCGCCTTGCCGGCTGCGCACGCATGCGCGGGAACGCGATTTCCTACCGCGGTGAACATTCGCACCATGCGCGGCGCCTCGACCTGAGCGACGTACGTGATCTGGTTACCCTCGAGGGTGGCGAGGTTGGCGGTCTCGCTGGTGAGCGCTACGAGCTCCCTGAGGTAGGGCTGCGCCTCTCGCCGGAACGCACCCTCCTCGCGGATATGAAAGACAAGCTCGAACGCCCGATGCCCAAGTGAATAGCGGCGGGAGTCAGAGTTGCGGCGAGCGTATCCTTTCTTGACCAGGACCTGAATCAGCCGGTGCACGGTGGCGATGGGCAGGCCGCTCGCCTCGCTCAGGTCGCGCGTGCCGACCTCGCCATCTGCTCGAGCGACCATCTCGAACAGCTCCAACGCGCGCTCCACCGACTGCACGGAGCGCTCGGCCCGCTGCTTGGCCTTGATCGCCCTGGCGTGTTCCACCATGCGAAACATTGTAATCGCCCCACTCTTGACGCGCCCCGCCGCCTGTGCTATTTCAATAGCCCTCAGGGCTGGGGGGCCATTACCAGAGCTACTTGCCCGGTCATTGGTCTTATTCGGAGGAGAGAGGTTCATGAAACTAGTTCGGCAGCTCACGTTCCTCGAAGTCCTCGCCATGCCGGTGGCACTGATGGCGCCTACGGCAGGCATGTCTCTGAACACTCCGTTTGCCGCCCTGACCGCCGGCACCGCGACGCCTTTCATCTTCGTCTTGAGCACCATCGGCATCGCATGTGTTGGCGCGGGTTTCATCCGTCTGACCCGGCACTTCAACGACGCGGGTTCGGTCTACGGCCTGACCAAGGCCGCGGTCGGCCCTCGCTACGGTTTTATCGCCGGGTGGTGCCTCGCCCTTGTGTACGTGACCTTCGTAGGCACGCTCCTGTCGGGCTTTGCGACGTTCGCGGACCTCCTGGTCGCAGCCTTCACCGGGGTTCAACTCCCATGGCTGCTCACGGTTCTTCTGGGCGGTGCCGTCGTCTGGGTTCTTGGCTATCGCAGCATCAAGCTGTCAGCGCGCATTTTCATGGTGGCCGAGGGTGTGTCGATCTTGTTGATGTTCGTACTGGCGGTCGTCATTTTCGCGAAGGGCGGCGCCCACGGCAACAGTCTGTCGTTCGCACCGTTGACGCCAAGCGGGGCCTCGTTCGCGGGTCTGAGCGCGGCCATGGTGTTCGGGTTTTTGACCTATATCGGGTTCGAAGGTTCAGCCACGCTCGGCGAGGAATCCGAAAACCCCCAAGTTGCGATTCCGCTCACCGTTTTCAGCGCTGTGATCCTCTCCGGCCTGGTATTCATCATCATCTCGTTCGCGCAGACCGTCGGATTCGGTCTCGACGATGCGGGCGTCAAGGCATATGGAAGTTCTGCCGCGCCGAACACCGACCTCGCCCGGGTTTTCATCGGCGGCTGGTTCTCCATGGTCCTCAATGCCGGCGCCGCGATTAGCACCTTTGCTTGCGCGCTCGCAAGCGCTGACGGCGCGGCGCGCGTGCTCTTCTCCCTCGGTCGCGACGAGCGGCTGCCCGCGAAGCTTGCGGCAGTGCACTCCCGGCATCACTCTCCGCACTGGGCGTTGGGCGCGAGCATGGTCATCGGCTTGCTGATCGCGGCGGCGTTCGCTCCCTTCACCAACAGTCCGTCAAACGTCTACGGCTGGTCAGGAGCTCTGGCAACCCTCGCCGTGATCATCGCGTACGGCATGACGAGCATCGCAGCGACCATCTACTTCTGGAAGGAGGACCTAGCCCGGCGGCGCTACTACCACTTCTTGCCGCTCCTGGTCGCGGTGCCCCTGCTCGCCTACACTTTCTACAGCCAGATCATCCCTGTCCCACCCGCGCCGCTGGTCTACTGGCCGTATGTCATGCTCGCCTACCTCGCCGCGGGCTTTGCCATCCTTTATGTGCAGCGGAGTCACGTCGTAAAACGAGACGCCGCGTGGGAGGACAGATCTATCCCGTCGGCTGTTCCTGAAGCGGTTGAAGCATGAGCTCGGTGGCGAGAACGATCCACCAGATGCCGGCCGGAAGCCTGCACAAGACGTGGAATAAGCGCAACAAGCCGGTCATGACGATCCGGCCCGGAGACGAGCTCACGCTCGCGGCCCCGGATGCGGCGAACGGCGAGATCACGCCGGCATCGACAAGCGAAGACATCGGGCGGATCAACTACCGAAGGCTCGACCCGTTGGTGGGCCCCGTCTACGTGGATGGAGTCAAGCCGGGCGACGCCTTGAAGATCGAAGTCCTCGACCTCAAACCCCTGGGTTGGGGTTGGACGGCTTTGCTGCCGGAATTCGGGCTGCTTTGGGACGAGATCCAGGATCCCCTGATCAAGATCTGGACCGAACTGGAACGTGGATTCGTCGAGATGCCGAACGGCGCGCGGTTCGATCTCCATCCGATGATCGGGTGCATCGGGGTTGCCCCGGCGGAAGATGGTGATCACGCCTCCATCACTCCGACCAACGCTGCCGGCAACATCGATGTCCGCTATCTGGGCGCAGGGTCGACCCTGATCGTCCCGGTGTTCAATGAAGGCGCCCTCTTGTCGGCTGCCGACGGGCATGCGCTGCAGGGAGAGGGCGAGATCTGTGGAACGGCCATCGAATGCCCGATGGAGATGTCCATCAAAGTCGATGTCCTCAAAGACGCCGGCCTGGAGGCACCTGAATTGATCATCGCTGACACCTTCCCGGCACAGGAGGGCTATCGAATCTTCACTGGAATCGGCCCCGATCTGATGGAAGCAGCCAGGGCGGCGACGAGGCGGTGCCTCCGACCCCTTGCCAAGGCACAAGGCATCAGCGAGCTCGAGGCTTATTCGCTGTTGGGAGTCGTCGGCGAGCTGCGTATTCACGAGATAGTCGATGTCCCCAACTGGGTCGTGGGCTGCATGCTTCCCCGAAGGTTGTTCTAGGGACGCCGCCGCAGTCGACTGCGGGTGATTTCGCGGGACCGCCGGGGCCCACGGGTAACTTCAGTAAACGTCTATGTACGGCTCATGCGGGGTTTTGATGACTGCGTGTCCGGCGTTCGCCCGGATTCTGTCAATGCGATGGGCCCTGATAGATCAAGACGGTGGATCGAGCGCTCGTCGCGCAGTCAGACCCACTGCGTTGTCCAGCATCAACATAGCAACCAGGTGCTCGGCGTCAACATCTCGGATCGTTCCATCATCGACGGCTCTCCAGCAGATCGGCCATGACGCCGGCGGCTCGGGATCGGGCCAGCCCCCCAATGGGTTGCGTCATTGACAACCCTCTGCCCGTTACCCGAACCGTCTTCTGCACCGAATCGACATACATGGCTAGCCTGTCGTCGCCGTACGGCAGAGTCGACGACGAAGCTTCGGCCCAGCTAGACAGAGGACGCCCTCGGCCAACGCAACTTGGACGTGCGCGGCGAGAAGCGGCGCCGGTCAGGCGGCAGCACAACCAGCGCATGAGCGGCCGCCAACCATGGCCACGGTGGGTGCTGGACAGATCAATTGCGAGGCAGCAGTCTAGTCGGCGGGTGCTGCCGTTGAAACAAGAGGTCGAGGTGGCCGGACTCCGCATCGCCTATCGCGCGTACGGCGCAAGGGATCCGGTGATCTTCCTGCACGGGTTCTTCGGCGACTCGAGGGTCTGGCGCCGCCAGTTCGAGCTCGCGGACCGCTATCGAGTTATCGCGTGGGATGCGCCAGGCTGCGGCGGTTCGGCACAGCCACGGCAGATCTTACGAGGAGTCTCGTGCTCGTGGGCGCCTACGCCGGATGGAGTGGCTCCTTTCCGGCGGACGTCGTTGCAGCGAGGCTGGCGAACAGCCTCCAAGACCTCGAGCTTCCGCGCGCGCAGGTTGTGACCAAGTGGCTTCCAGGATTCATTACCCCCGCGGCCACCGCGGAACTGAGAGATGAGCTGGCATCGATCGTCGCCGATTTCGACCCGCTCGGAATGCGCCCGATGATCCTCGCGCTCGCCGAGGCAGACCTGAGAGCGGCGCTTCCGCAAATCACAGCACCGACCCTGCTCATCTGGGGTGAGCAGGACGTCCGCTCGCCCTTTGAGGTTGCCAAGTCGCTTCAGCAGGCAATCTTGGGATCGAGACTCGTGGTGCTGCGAGCGGCCGGCCATCTAACCCAAATGGAGGCGGCCGACAGCTTCAATGCTGAGCTGCGCACCTTCTTTCACAGCCTCGAGTCCGACGGCCGCTGACGACCGACTACTCCGGCGGGATGTTCTGATTGAAGCGAAACACGTTTCCCGGGTCGAAGCGTGCCTTCAGCGCCTGCAGACGCGCGAATTTCTCGGGCCCAAAGATCGCGGCCAGCCGCTCCACCGGCGTGTTCTCGGACATGTAGTTCACGTATTCGACGCCGGTTGCTTCGGCCGAGATCGCAGCGGCGTAGCTGCGCGCCCAGGCGGCGTGTTCGGCGTCGGCAGCCGGGTCGGCCCAGATCGCCAGGGCGCTTGCGTTGGCGGTCGCCTCTCGTTGATTGAAGGCCATGGCATCGTTCGGAACGCGGAGAGGAGCTCCGTTGATGAACTCGATCAGCACTGTGGCGAAGCCCGACTCGGGCCGTTCTTGTGCATGGGCCGCAGAGAGCCCGACGAGATCGTCTGGAAGAGAGCGCAGGAAGTGACCCTTCCAGTAGTGCCGGAGCCCGAACGGCAGCAGCGGGTTCGTCGCCTGCATCTCGCGGTAGTTCAGTGGCCGCAGATCGTCTGCCTCGACCGCGGCGACCTTCCTCAGAGGCCGCAACAGGCGCTCGCCCGTCTCGGCCGCTCCCTGGAAGCAGGCGAGGACGGTCGTCACCGGAGTTCGGCGTCCGACGATGCACTGCAGGTGCAGCTCGTCCGGCGCCAGCCTGGCCAGGTCGCGAACGGCGTAGATCACGTCTGCCGAAGCGGAGAGCGCGTAGCTGATGGCGCCGCCGTAGAGCTCTGGAACCGGCCGCAGGCGATACTCGAACTCGAAGACCACGCCGAAGTTCGCGCCGGCGCCCCGTATACCCCAGAAGAGCTCCGGGTTCTCGTCCTCGGAGGCGCGGACGACCTCGCCCTCCGCCGTCACCAGGCGCACGCCGGCCAGAGTGTCGACTGTGAGGCCGTGGGTGCCCATCAGATAACCGATCCCGCCGCCGAGCGTGAGGCCGGCGATGCCGGTGTCGACGAAGGTGCCGCCGGTGCTGGCCAGGCCAAATGGCGTGCTGGCTGAGTCGTAGTCCTCCCAGGTGGCGCCCCCCTGGGCCACCGCAAGGCGGCGCTCGGCGTCCACGCGAACTCGACGCATGCCGGAGAGGTCGATGACAACGGCGCCTTCCCCGATGCAGTGGCCGGCGACGCTGTGGCCTCCGCCGCGGATCGAAATCGGGACCTGCAACTCGCTTGCTCTTCGCACCGCCGCGATGATGTGCGCGAGCTCGCGGCAGATGTGGATCTCCACCGGACGTCGGTCGATCGTCGCATTGAAGGTGGCGCGTCGCACGTCGTAGTCCGGATCGCCGGGCCTTACGACGCGGCCGGCGGTCTCGTCCGCAGGGGTAGCCATTGAAATGCCCTCCTCCTTCTCATTCAGTTGCGGCCGAGAAAGCCCTCGATCGCCTTGACCGTCGCGCTGTTATTCGGTCACCGGAGCGAGTCTAGGCGAAGCGAGCGTGCCGGACGCCCACGTAATCGCTGAGCCCGCCCCAGGTCGGGAAGGCCCGAGCGAGGGCCGGCGGACCGTCGATGCGCATCCGGCTCGACGCCACCGCAGAGCTGAAAGAGACGCGGCCGCGGTGGGCGTCGGTCAGGGTGGCGGTGTCGGCCGTCACCTTCAGATCTTCGTCCAACCCGGGGCTCTTCGCGCAGACCTTGGACTCCGACCGGTCGACGAGCACGCCTAGAAACGTCTGAAACGATCGAGTTCAGGTCGAGACTTGGTCTGTGGCGTTTGCGTTCGTCCAGATCCGAGCCATTCTTCGGCCGGATTACTACATGAAGTGCTACACGCTAGGACGATCCGTTCCTAACCCATCGGTTTGGTTGAAAGGGTGTGAGATCCACGGTCGGCCGCCGTCCGCCGAGTGCGTCGGCGACGAGCCTTCCAGTCACCGCTGCAAGGCTGAGGCCCAGATGTCCGTGGCCGAAGGCGAGGAATGCTCGATTGCCTGGCGCCCAACCGATCACGGGTAATGAATCGGGGATGGACGGCCGAAACGACATCCATCGCTGAACGCCATGAGCGTCGACCGGACCAATGAGCGGGGCGACGCCTTCGAGAAGCGCGTCCGCTCGTTTGAGGTTCGGCGCAGCTGTAAGCCCGGCAAATTCGACTGTTCCAGCAACGCGAAGCCCTGATGCCATAGGAGTTACGGCGATATGCCGGTCCACGGCTAAGAACGGAACGCGCGGGCGGCGTTCAGCGCGCGGAAGGACCGCAATGTATCCACGCTCAGTGTCGAGGGGAACATTGGCACCAAGTTGCGCAGCAAGACGGCGCGACCATGCTCCGGCCGCGAGCACGAGAGTGTCAGCCGAGAATTCTCCATCAGTTGTGCGGACACAAACCGCTCCCTTGTCTGAGAAACCGACCTCGAGGGCCTCGGTCTGAACGATTTCTCCCCCCTCGGCAACGAACCGGGCCCCCAACACCTGAATCAGACCATGGGGGTCGGGAGTAAAGGCGGAATCCGGGCAAAACACCCCACGAGCACATTTCCCCGCCAAGAATGGCTCCAATTCCCCAACCTGTTTGCCGTCCATCTCCTCGAGTTGCACTCCCCGTCTCCGCCGGAGCGCGACGCCGAGATGGTCCTCCTCGAACGCACGGTCGGTTCGGTATGCGTAGAGGACTCCTGTCCTCTGAATGAAACGATCCGCCTCTTCTTTTGACAGGAGGTCGAGGTATGAAGCGACCGCCAGTCGTAGCAAGCTGATCAACGCGATCGAGATCTGCTCCACCCTTTCGCGCCGGCTTGCTCGGACGAATTCGAGAAGCCACGGCGAAAGCCGCGGCAGGTATCGCCATCGAATGGCCAGCGGCTGGAGAGGATCGATCAGCATGCCTGGTACCTGCCAGACCACGCCGGGCGTGCCGATCGGCACGCAATCATCGGCCGAGATCAGACCGGCATTACCGCTGGAAGCCTCATCTCCAAGTCCGCCGCGTTCGATGAGCCGCACGGCGAAGCCTGCACGCTGAAGGTACACAGCGCTGCACACACCAACCGCTCCGCCGCCGACAACGTTCACGGTGCCGGAGCTGCCGAAACGCCGCCCGGCGGTGTTCAACAGACTTCGGCGTGCGAACCGCTTTGCGACACGGCGCGAAGAAATTCCCTCGTCCGGCTTTGCTTCGGCGCGCGCAACACAACTCCGGGCGGTCCCTGCTCGACGATCAAGCCGTCATCGATGAACAGCACGTTGTCCGAGACATCGCGCGCGAACCCAATCTCGTGGGTAACGACGACCATCGTCATCCCTTCCTGGCTCAGCTCCCGCATGACGCTGAGGACGTCGCCGGTGGATTCGGGATCCAGGGCAGAGGTTGGCTCATCGAACAGAAGGGCCAGGGGCCGGAGCGCAAGCGCCCGTGCGATTGCGACTCTTTGCTGCTGCCCTCCCGATAGGCGGTCAGGCAGTTCAAGCGCTTTGCTGGCCAAGCCGACCCGATCGAGGAACTTCATTGCGGTCTGCACCGCGTCCTCTTCCTTCATTCGCTGTCCGTGAATGAGCGGTAAGACGACGTTCTCCACCGCCGTGAGGTGAGGGAATAGGTTGAAGGCTTGAAAGACCATTCCGACGCGACGGCGCAATTGCACCAGAGCATGTCCACGTGAAAGCTGCCGATCCTTGAAGATCGTTCGGCCGTCGACTTCGATCGTGCCTGCGGTCGGCACCTCGAGCAAATTCAGGCATCGAAGCAACGTGCTCTTACCACCGCCGCTCCGGCCAAGGATGCTGACGACCTCGCCCGCGTGGATGTCAACGCTTACCCCCCGCAGAACCTCGTGGCTGCCAAACGACTTGCGGAGATCGCTAACGCGGATCACACATTTCGAGTCCACGGGCGTGATCAATGGCCAGACCTCATCAGATCGCGGCTGGGATGGAGTCTGTGGCGCCGTTCACCTGGAGCTTGCGCGCCAGCCGCTGAATCCTGAAGCGACTTGGCGACAGGGGCCGACCGGCGTGAAGGTGTCGCTCGAGCGTCAGAACGAGGTGTGACAGTGGAAAACACATCGCGAAGTAGATGGCGCCGATCACTATGTAGACCTCGAGCGAAGCGAATGTGTTGGAGACAATCGTCCGGCCTTCATTCATCAGCTCGGCGCCGCCAATGAAAGTGAGCAGCGAAGTCCCCTTCAGAAGATCGACCAGCATCGTGCTCGTGCCAGGCAAGGCGAGACGCGTTGCCTGAGGCAAGATCACGAGTCCGAACGCCCTGAGCGGTGTGAAGCCGACGGCCTGCGCGGCCTCGCGCTGGCCACGGCCGACACCCTGCAGCCCACCGCGAAATATCTCGGACAGATATGCGCCGTAAAACACCGCAAGGCTGATTGCGCCGGCAACAAAGACGTTGAGGACGATTCCGATCGTGGCCAGCCCGAAGTAGACGAGAAAGATCTCGGTCACCAGGGGAAGATTCTTGAAGAGCTCGGTGTATGCGCGGGCGAAGATTCGTAGGGGCGCAAGCGGCGAAAGCCGAAGCACCGCCACCGCCAATCCGATGACGATCGCGCCGAGAAAGCCGGCGACGGTGAACTCGATTGTCTGCACGAGCGCCGCGCCGAGGTCACCGGCGTAGTCCTGCCACGGGACGTGAAACGGGCCGAAGTCTAGGAAGATGTTCGTCATCCGCTAATCCTCCAGTTCAGATCGACGGCGGATTCCAGTTCGCCGGCCGGTCAGCACCGCGCCGGTCAGTGGCAAAGCTCGCGGCGGGCTTGAGCATTTCGTCGGGGTTGCCGCCCCACTTTTTGACCTCTTGCGCTTCGAAACCGCTGGAGTAGAACTTGAGAATCTCCTTGTTGAGGGCATCCTCGAGTTTCTGTTCACTCGAGTTCAGATACCAGGCGTCCATGAAGGGCAGAAAGACCCCGTACTCCGGGGTCGAGGTCAGCTCCTGTGATGTTGGTGGGATAAACGTGACCTCGTCGAACTTCAGGTTCGGAGCGAGCTTGTGCGCTTGAACCATACCAAGCGGATCGAGAAACGCCACGTCGATACGTCCGGCGTCGAGGTCGGCGAACAGCGTTTGCTGGCTAGGGTAGAGATGGAGATGAGCGCCTGGGATCTTTTTCAACCCGTCGATGAAGAAGAACGAATCCTGCGTTCCAAGGTTGAGGCCTGACAGGCTCGAAATCGTGCTGGCATGCAGCCCCGGCTTCTCAGCGGCCACTGCTGGGGAGTAGAAAGGCGGGTCGGTGAAGAGACCTTTCTGGGCTCGCGCCGCGCGCCACGCGACATCTCCGATCCCTATGTCATAGCGACGTGATTGGACACCGGCGAGAAGACCGGTGAAGTCGATCTCGACGGGCTGCACCTTGAGTCCCAGGTCGGCGGCGGCTTTGGCAAATAGCTCGCCGTCGAGCCCCGTCAACTGCCCGTCCTTCAATCCGTTGTAGGGCATGTTGTCTGTGCTGATGGCGACAGTGACCTGACCAGGAGTGATCAGGCCATAGTCCGCCGCCGATGATGAAGACGTAGAGATGGCGCCGCCTCCGCACGCCATCACTGTGAGCATCGCCGCTGCCAATGATCCGATCCGCACGCCAAGACCTCTCATGAAGCACTCTCCTTCCATATCAGTGATATATCACAGATATGCCATATGATATGCCTACGAAAGAAGGTGTCAAGGGCTTCTTCCGCTTCAGGTCGACGAGTACGGTTGCAGAGAGGAGATCGGACGACCGCGCCGACCGTTGGTTGGGACGGTGCGGGAGACGGCGAAGCGATCTCACTGGCCGACCGCGCGTATCTAAGTCTGCGGGATCAGATCATTACAACCCAAGTTTCACCTGGGACGCTGCTCAAGGAGGCGGACCTGATGCGCCGGCTTCGCGTCGGACGCACGCCGATCCGCGAGGCTATTCAGCGCTTGCGCCGCGACGGCTTCGTCGCCGTCATTCCCCGCCGCGGCACTCTTGTGACGGAGATCAAGCTCACAGATCTCACGGCGATCTACGAGGTACGTGCCCATCTTGAATCGTGGGAGGCCGGTCTGGCGGCCGAACGAATCACTCCATCGGAACAACGTGAAGCAATCGACCTAATCCGCGAGCTGAAGGCCTTATCGGAAAGCGATGGCTTCGAGGCGATGCTGGCCCTGGATCGGCGAGTACATCGATTCGTGTATCGGTGCGGCAAGAACTCCTTCCTCGCCGAAACCATCGATCGGTACCACGACCTGTCGCTGCGCATCCTTTACGTCGTAATGGCGCGCTACGCAGGGCTCACGCCGCGGATGCGCGACGTGGTCGAGGACCAGTTAGGACTTCTTGACGCCATAGTGCACGGCAACGCTGAGAGGGCACGTGACATCGCCGCTGCTCACGTCCAAAACTTCGAGGACGCGTTCCGGGAGGCAACGTTGCCTGAGGGCGTCGCCCCGAGGCGTCGCGCGACGACAGCGCGTCTGGCACGCGCGTCTCGCACCGGCTGACGTCACCATGCGGAGCATCACTCTTCCAGCCAGTGGTGACCCGGACCTGCCGCTGTGTCCCGGCGTTGTGTCCGGTCAGTTTGTCTTCGTTTCTGGATAAGTCCCAATTGGTGGGGATGGCAAATGGGTTACCGGCGCGATCGAGGAACAGGTTGCTTGCGTGCTTGACAACCTGGAGGCCGTGTTGAAGGCGGCGGAAACTTCCCTCTCGAGGCTGTGCAGACTGCATTTCGCGGCTGAGCGCCTCAACGCGGACCTCAACATCGAGTACTACGACCCCATCGCGGCCACGCAGGCTGAGGTGATCGCCCAGGCCGCAAATGAGGTCGGAAGCGAGGCCGCGGAACGGGTCAGGCTGGAGGTCGAGGCCATCGATCCGGAGCTACTGATCGGAGTTGTCGAGGCCCCGACCTGATATCAGCTTCTAGCCTCGGGGGCCACCATCACCTCGTACCGGCGGACTTGGCAGGCAGTCGCTGCGATCAACAGCCGGATTCACCACGATCGAGACCATCACCAGCTTCGTTACCAGCAACGCGATGCCGAAACCGCTACCACCAAATCATCAAGGAGCGTCGCGTCTTGCGCACGTCCAGTGCGCTGCCGGAATAGGTGCTCTGACTCAGCGGGCGCGCCGGTAGTGGACGGCGAGCGCACCGCTGCGAAGCGGCTTCGCCGAGACCAGCTCGAGCCGTCGCGTTTCGGGCAGCCCGCCCTGGTACAGGGTCGGCCCATGGCCGGCGATCCTGGGGTGGACGAGGAACTTGTACTCGTCTATCAGATCCATCCGATCCAGCTCGGTCGCGAGCTTGCCGCTACCGAGGAGCACGCCGGCCGGGGTCGCGTCCTTGAGCTTCTGCACGCCCGTGCGCAGGTCGCCGGTGATGTGGTGGCTGTTGGTCCACGAAAAGTCCTTTCGCGTCGACGACACCACGTACTTCGGCTTGGCCTCCAGCTTGACCGCCCACTCGCGCATCGCCGGCGGCGCCTCCTCGTCGCCGCGGGCGACCGCCGGCCAGTAGCTCTCCATCATCTCGTAGGTGATGCGGCCCCACAGCATCGCCCCGCCCTCGTCCATGAGGCGAGTGAAGAAGGCGTGCGTCTCTTCGTCGGCAACTCCCTCCTGGTGGTCGACACAGCCATCCAAAGTGACGTTGATGCTGAAGGTCAAGAGTCCCACGCGGCGATCCTAAGCCATACCTCGCGGCGGCTCCGGCGTCACGACTGGCGAGTGAGCGGCGACTGCTTGACCCATGGCGCGGGGTCTCGGAACCCAATCCCTGAGCGCAATCGCCGTGAGGAGGAGCGGCGGCGGGTTGCACCGTTGGCTCGTAAATCCCCCTGCACCAGGCGCGGCGCCGTGCGAGCGGATTAGCCACACCGCACGCGGGGTGGCAGAATCGTCTCGTGGCGATCGCCAACTCGCCTCTCACCGACGCCCGGGCGGCATACGCGCGCCATGATTGGCGCGCATCGGTCGAGCTGTATCGACAGTCGCTTGCCGCTGGCGAGACGCTGGCGGCCATTGATTTCGAGCGCCTTGGCAAGGCCTTCTGGTGGATAGGCGACCGGGAGGGGTGCCTCGACGCTCACGAACGCGCGTATGGGGCGTACCTGCGCGAAGGTGAGCAACGACAGGCCGCCAAGTGCGCCCAGATGCTTCGCTTCAACTACGTCAATGGCCTGGGTGACCGGGATACCGGTTGGGGTTGGGGCGCAAAGGCCGCGAAGCTGCTCGAGAGCGTTCCTGAGTGCGCCGAGCATGGCTATCAGCTTCGGCTAGAAGCGCGCCGGCTGTGCACGACCGGCCATCGGGACGAAGGTTTGCTCCTCTACGAGCAAGCTCTGGAGATCGGGCGGCGTTTGAATGATCCGGATCTCATCGCCCTGACCGAATCATGGAAGGCGCTCGACCTGATCGACGCTGGGCGCCCGGACGAGGGGTTCGCACTCGTTGATGAGCTGAGCGCCGCCGCTGTGGGGGGTGAGCTCGGCCCATTCGCCACCGGCGTCGTGCTTTGCAACGCCATCTCCGCCTATCGGGATTCAGGCGACTTCGCCGGCGCGAGCGAGGGGGCGGAGCAGGCGACGCGCTGGTGCGAGCGCCAATCGATACACGGATTCCCAGGCATCTGCCGCGTCCGGCGCGCCGAAGTTCTACGCCTTCGGGGAGCGTGGGCTGACGCCGAAAGGGAAGCCCAGGCGGCGGGCCAGGAACTTCAGCGCTTTCTCGTCGCGTACGCAGCCGAGGCTTATATGGAGCTGGGTGAGATCCGGCTCCGCCAGGGCGACCTCGCCGGTGCTGAATCCGCCTTCCGCCAGGCTCATGGACTCGGCCGTGACCCGCAGCCAGGGCAGGCACTTCTGATGCTCGCGCGGGGCGAGACGGAGGCCGCCGGCCGGCGGCTGCGAAGGGCGCTCGAAGATGTAACTCTGACGATCATCGATCGCGCTCGAATCCTCGAGGCTCTGATCGAGGTCGCTAGAACTGGGGCCGACGCGGGCGCCGAGATGGCGGTCGACCAGCTGGAGAGCCTTGCCACAGCCAATCCGCGGCCGGCGCTCCATGCCATGGCCCTGCGCGCGCGAGCGTCGGTCGATATCGCAAAGGGAATCCCCGCCACGGCTCCCCTGCGTCAGGCACTCCGGTATTGGCAGTCGCTCGAGGCGCCACACGAAGCCGCGTGCACGCGGATGCTTCTCGCCGAGAGCTATCGACTCGAGGAGGATTATTCAGGCGCCCGCCTCGAATTGGAGGCCGCGGCATCGGCTTTCGACCGGCTTGGTGCGTCTCCCGACCTGGCTCGAGCCACCGAGAAGCTGGCGACGCTTCGTGGAGAGGAACCGGTCCGAGCCAGCAAGGCCTTCTTCTTCAGCGACATTGTGGACTCGACCCGGCTGGCCGAAACCCTCGGGGACGAGACGTGGGCGGACTTACTTCGCTGGCATGACGATGCCCTGCGACGGCTCTTTGCGGAACACCAGGGCGAAGAAATCGACCACGCGGGCGATGGTTTCCTGGTCGCGTTTGACACAGCGGCGCGCGCGATCGCGTGCGCGGTGGCTGTGCAGCGCATGTGTGCCACGCACCGTCTACAGCATGGGTTCGCGCCGAGACTTCGCATCGGCGTACACGCAGCTGACGCCGTCCGCTCCGGTCGGGGGTACCGCGGGAGCGGCGTCCACCAGGCGGCGCGGATCGCAGCCCTCGCCGGCTCAGACGAGATCCTCACGAGCCGCGAGTGCGCCGAGGCGGCGAGCGTCCAGCACGGCGCCTCCCGCACTGTCGAGTTGAAGGGCATTTCGCGTCCAGTGGAGGTCGTCACGATCGCCTGGCGCTGAGCGCCGTTAGTCTGGCTGGAAAAGAAGGTGACAGGACCCCGAAAACGGATCCACCCTCAATGAGAGTTCCGGCTTCCTGAATC
>CAZDTG010000037.1:0-32693 GCA_964508005.1 uncultured Steroidobacteraceae bacterium | reverse complement strand
GAACCTCATCGGTCAGGCATCTCGAGCAGAATGTCGCTGCGGCATCATTGCAGCTAAGCGACGAAGAATTTCAAAAGCTTTCCCGCGTGCCGCAATCGGCGGCAACGCGGTAAGAGTTGGTGAGAGTGTTCACAAAGCTCGACCTCACGAAACTCCGCCCACTCGAAAAGCGCCAAAGTAATGGCTGGCCGACGCCGAGCTGCTGCTTTCCGAACCTCGTGCGCCCGGAATCCGCAAGGTGTTTCCTCCGAGATTCGCGGCGCGATTTCACCGTGCAGCCGGATCCGGAAAAAGGCTGCACACTTTCCTATAAAGGTGATTTAAATATTTTCTACCGACCCGAGCGGCGAGCTGTCACGTTCCAGAGCTCGACCTCGAGCGCTCAAGTACCATGACACGGCCGAGCGGCGGAAGAGGCTGAAGTACTCGAACAGACGGCGCGCGTTAGAGCCAAATCCGTGGTCGACCTTCAGCGCTATCGTTCGGCTCCTCACTTGTGCCGATTGCTTACCCATCAGCCCGAATCACGTCACAAATTGAATATCGCTTTGTATGTCGTCGCAGCGATGCTAGTTCTTACGGGCCTAGTCGGCGCGGTCGTGCCCGCGTTGCCTGGCATTCCGTTGATTTTTGCCGGCATCTGGCTTATAGCCGGCGTGGATGAATACCGCCACGTTGGCCTGTGGTGGTTGGTTGGCATCGCTGTTGTAGGCGCGGTCGGGCTGACGGTGGATCTTGTGGCCGGGGCGTTAGGTACGAAGCGAGTGGGGGCTAGCGGGCAGGCAGTTTGGGGCGCTCTGCTGGGCACGATAATCGGCCTTTTCTTTGGACTACCCGGGTTACTGCTCGGCCCCTTTTTCGGCGCAGTGCTCGGTGAACTCGCCGCTGGCGGCGGCGTTCTGCGTTCAACACATGTGGGTGCAAGCGCCTCGATCGGGTTGATCTTCGGTGCTGTCGTGAAGCTGATTGCCTCCTTGACGATGGTGGCGCTGTTCGCTGCCGCCTGGTGGTGGAACCGCCCCTGAACCGGAGCACTACTCGGCGGCCGTCCGCCTCGAACTTGCTGCGAAATCTTCGTGCCGCCGTGCCGCAGCAGGCGGAAATCGAATGTGCTTGAAGACGCGCGCGCGGGCGGCAAGCCACGCACGGTGCCGGATGGCCCACATCGACAGTACGATCAGACTGCCGCCGGGAACCAGAAGCTCGATTGCCGCGTACGGTCCGAGCGCCCGCAACCAGCTGGCGAGTCGGATTATCCATTTGCCAGGCGGCGGGGTCATAGCCTTTACTCGATCGCGGTTCCCAACTGACGGTTGAGCCGTGTGCGGGAGATCAGAGCGCGCACGAACGCTCCATCGTGCTCCACACGCTCCACGACTACGAGGTGTGTTGCGCTGAGTCTCCTGAAAACCTTCACAAGGTCGTACACCCGTGCTGCCCGCAGAGATGACCAGTCCAGTTTCGGGATGTGGTCCCAGGGGGTCATGATGTGCCCAACTTCGATTTCATCGTGACGCGTATAGCTCGACATCTGAAGGAACTGTAAAGGACGTTCGCCTTGGACGTCGTACGAGGTAATGATTCCACTCACCAGATCGCCACGCACGACAAGCAATGCGCGAACCCCAGCTGCCATCATGTCCCGCAGGGCGTCATCTATGGGACGATCCTCGGTCACTGTTATGGGTGGCTCTCGAGTAAAGTCGGTCACGATGCGCGCAGCGGGATCGCTGAGCGCGACGCGACGCGTCTCAGCCGCCCCGGGCCGCCACAGCCGCGCAGCGGCCAAATGCTCGATGGGCGACCCGAGTGCGTCGCTCGGGAAAGAGACGAGGCTGCTGTCAGCAGATTGGAATTCAGCGCTCAGCATTTTCCACCTCCTTGACGAGCCTCACCCTATTCCGTGGGCCGCAAGGGAACAATCGATCTTTCATGCATGTTGCGCTTCCCGAGAGTGAATGGTAGAGGGGCTACCTCGTCGATAGACTGCAGCGTCCGTCGGCAGGCACAGCCACCCATCTCTCGAAGGAGAGATGAGGCGCATTTCGATGCCTTCCCAAGCGCCGCGCCCGCAAGTCAGGGGTTGATCATCGGTGCGGACGGACCCACTTCGCTTCCATCAAGACCCGCCAAAGGGCGCCTGAGCTTGACCAATCGCTTCACTGGACCGGGCAACGACCGCGCAGGAGGAGTCTCACATGAACGGCGAAACGGTTTTGTTGAGAGTGGTGGATGGGCCATGGGAAGGGTGGAAGTGGATGGCCTTGGACGAATTCCTACGGCAGCTCAGCATGGAAAGCTGGAATTCGCAGCAGACGCTTGTTGGAATGGTGCTGCCACCGACGCGCCACGGCATGGTGCACTGATCACCTCAGCAGATCCATCAGCCAATCTCACTGACATGCGAGCGGATCCCACGGAGGGCTCAGGCGAACGCGGCTCCGGCGCGGAGAGGTACGAGGCAGCGCTCGCCCTGATCGCGAACACCCACCTCCAGTTCATGTGCACAAAGCGCCCCTCACGATAGATGTGCGACGTACCCATGCGGTTGTTGCAATCCACGGAAGGCGTACGCGCTCGGACGCCGAGTGCTGAACGAGCTGGAAACCTTGGTAATGCCGGACACGCTGATGCGGTGCTATCGCAATCTGATCGCCCGGAAGTGGAATTATAGTCACCGGCGCGGACCGGGACGACCGCGCATCATGAGAACGATTGTCAATCTCATTGTGCGAATGGCGTTGGAGAACCCATCCTGGGGATATACGCGCATCCAGGGCGGCCTTTTCTGTGAAGCCGCGGATCGCTCCGTGCCGGCCAGCGTGCCGCGGTCATCATGAGCCTCACCCAATCCGCCAAGCTCAACGGTCACGATCCGTACCGCTACGTCAAGGACGTCCTCGAGCGTTTGCCCACGCAACCGGCCAGCCGCATCGAAGAACTGCTGCCTCATCGCCGGCAGCTGCCGGATACAACCGACCCGCAGCGATCCGCTTGAATGCCGAAGAGTACGATCTCCGACACGTAATCACGAAGCGCGACGCGGACGTGACAATTAAATCTCATCGCTGAGGTGAGGATGGAGCCCGCTACCAGGTGCGCGCTACCTGCGAGCGCTGTGTCGCTGACGTGCGACACCAGCGTGGAGCTGGGCACGATTCCAGCTAGGGAGCAGCTGGCGCTCTACTCCGCCTTGACTTGCACACTCAGGCGATAAGCAAGCCTTCCGAGCGCACCGCCTCATGATAACAACGACCGGAGAGTCCGCATGCAACGACTTGACCGCATTATCCTGGTTACGGCGATGCTGATCGCCTGCGTCGCTTGTAACCAGACAGCGACGCCGGCGGGATCAACCACGACCCCCGCGGGACCAACCGCGACGCCTGCGGGGCCAACCGCGACGCCTGCGGGGCCAACCACGACTCCCGCGGGGCCAACCACGACGCCTACGGGACCAACCACGACGCCCGTGGGACCAACCACCACGCCGGCGGGATCAACCAAGATCAATGACACCGATCCATCTATCATCTATAGCAAGGGCAATAGTTCGACTCAGGATTGGTATTATTTTCAGCCAGCGCACGAGGATTACCTGCAGGATGAGCACTCAAGTAATTTTATTCGAAGCGGAGGAGCTATCCCGGGGATCGGAGCCGTGGTCAACTTCAATGGTACCGGCATAACCTGGATCGGGAAGAAGGGGCCTCAGTATGGAATAGCTTCCTACTCTGTCGATGGTGGCGCCCCGCAGACAGTGGACAACTACAACTCCACCGAAATCGACCAGAATCCGGACGTGACTGTTTCTGGTCTTTCTTTGGATTCACACGTCTTATCGATTTCGCTCCTCGATCAAAAGCATGCTTCGTCCGTTGGCTACTGGCAGACCATTGATGCCTTCAACATCGATGGCTCACCCTTAACTCGTGCCCAAGGAACCTCAGCAGGGTTCAACTCGGCCGAACTCGTGTTTACGGGAACATGGCGAGGCGGTCCGGTCAGCGATGGATCGGACCTTTCGGGTGGTCACTATTGGTCAAATGAGAGCAATGCGAGCATCTCATGGACATTCAACGGAAGCCTGATCGAAGTCTTTGGCCGACCGGACTACGAAGACGGCTACATGGACGTGTACATTGACACGAACCCTAACCCCGTAGCGTCAGTCAACGGCCATTGGGGCTCTTCCGACGACGATACACTCAACTCCTATATGCTGTTTGCCGGGAAACTCGCTCCGGGCCAGCACACAATCAAGGTTGTCGTTGCGGGAAGACACGATAACGGCGCCAGAGACAACTACGTGCAGATCGACGAGTTCGTCGCCTTTCAATAGTAGCTGATGTTGGCGGCGGATTTAGTCTGTTGGGGGACCCTGGCCCCGCGCCTGGTGAGGATCCGATCGCTGAAGAGGTCAAGGACGGCACGCTCGGCTGCAGCCGGAATCATCCGGCTGGCGCTGCGCGGTGCGTGCACTGTTCGTCGGCGAGCAACGCCTCAAAGTTGTGAGCGATGTGCTCGAACGAGAAGTTCGAGCATGCGAACTGGCGACCTGCGAGGGCCATGTTCCGCCTGCGATCGTGATTCCGCGTGAGTTCCAGAATCGCCGCCGCCAACTGGTCGACATCCCCCTTGCGTGTGAGCAGCCCGCTGATATCCGGCGAAAGCGTCTCGGGCAGGCCACCGGCATCACTGCATACGACTGCGGTCCCGCACGCCTGCGCCTCGACCGACACGCGCCCGAACGGTTCCGCGTATTGGGATGGCACGACAACCAGATCGAGGGCGGTGTAGATCCCTTGCATATCCTCAGTCCAGCCACGGAAGATATGACATTCCCGCCGCGCGGACTGATCGACCCGGGCGCGCAGCTCCGGTAACTCCACGCCATCACCCACCCACAGAATGCGTGATTCGGGTGCTGCCGATAGCAGCTGCGCAGAGGCAGTGAGCAGAGTGAAGATCCCTTTGTCGCTCACCATGCGCCCGACGTAACCAATCACGACTTGCGATTCCGTCACGCCCAGCGCTGCTCGTACCCGTGCCCGGGCGTCAGCCGATGGACTCAGCCGATCCGTGTCGATCGGGTTGTACAGAATCCGCATGTTACTGACGTCGATACCTTCGCGCTGCAGGTGTTCGCGCTGGAACTGCGATACCAGGATGAAGCGATCAGCCAGCCGCGGGATGAACCTGCGGGACAGCACGCTCCGGGACATGTATTCCCAGTGACGGAACAGTGCCGTGCGCGTTCCAGTCAGTCGGCCGGTGAGTATCAGCGGCCAGTAGAACCTGGGGTCGTTGGTGACCAGCCAATCCGGTCGGCGCTGCGACACCAATTCATGAAGCAATTTCACCCGGCGCCCATCGATGCTGCCACGGACCCGATGCTTGTTCAGGATAACCGGAACCCCCGCGGCACGTAGCACCGCTTCCAGCGGACTCCCGGCGGACATCAGGCAGCGCACACCATGAGCGCGCCTCGCCATCGCTATTGCCAATCCTGCGAAGTGCTGCTCGGTGCCCCAGCCACTGACACTCGATTCCGCAAATAGCAGCTCCACTAACTTGCCCGCCATATTTACGCGATCCCGCTCGCGCACGATCATAACAGACGCTATGCGTAACGCCGACTGAAGCATGGAATCTGCCCACTGCGAGGCTGGCGACCATGGCGTCTGCGCCAGCAAAGCCGGGCGGCGATGGTTGGTGGAAAAATTGAACCTGAGCGACGCCGAGCTGGCCGCGGTGATCGGACATGAGATCTCGCACGCGCTGCGCGAGCACACGCGCGAGCGGGTTTCGCGGGCTTACGCGCAGCAACTGGCGTTGGCGGGACTTGCTGCCGTTACCGGCGCGGGCGAGGGGGCGTTGGATTTAGCGAATCAGGTTGCCTCTGTCACATTTCAACTGCCGCACAGCCGCGAGCAGGAGTCCGAAGCCGACATCATGGGGCTCGAGCTGATGGCGCGCGCCGGCTACGACCCGCGTTCGGCCGTGACGGTGTGGCAGAAAATGATGGCGGCCGAGAAAAGCTCGCCGCCGCAGTTCCTGAGCACCCATCCTTCTCCAGGCAACCGCGTTGCCGAGTTGCAGGCACGGCTTCCGAAGGTGCTGCCGCTGTACGAGGCTGCGGTGAAAAACACCTGAGGTGACCCACTAGCGGCTGACGCCTCCGCTCACGGACTGTCGGGAATGCTCCCCGTAAGGATCGGCTCCGATGCAACCCGCTCAGCACCGGCCCCGCTTGAACGCATCTGTCATCTTATCCTCACAGAGCTGTCACAACGCGGCCTGTAATATGCAGCAAGTTGCTCGGCGTTCGAGAGCTTCCGGCAAGACACAGGAACACGGGTCAAGGATGGCACCGACCGCCGCTCCCCCCAAAAGTTTCACGCGCGCTCAGTCGCAGATTCCATAGGCTGCGACAGCCGGTCCAGGGCCTTGACCCCCTCGAGTCCCTGGACCGGTGAGCACGCGATTTTGATTCCGCCTTGTTGCGTCAGCAGTGGTTTGCCCATCACCTGTACGTGCGCAGAGGATGCGGGCGCTGTTGTCACCCTGACCCCGATACTCATGGTACATTCCCCGGATACGGGGAGTCGCATGGGTAGCGTCGCACATTCCAGCCAACGCCGACGAGTCTTGACCGGCGCGGGTGCCGCACTGCTGTTTGGCGCGCTGGAGGGTTGCAGCCTGCCGGTGCCCGCAACCCGGGTGGCGCGGCCTGGCGACCGGTTGCAATTGCCGCCGCTGCGTGCCGACATCGACCGGATCACCGCGATCACCGTCTGTACCCGCCCGTTCCGGCCGGAAGGACCGCGTCTCGACGTGGAGCGCCTCGGGGACCGGACAGTCGTTCATAACTACGGGCACGGCGGCAGCGGCTGGTCACTCTCGTGGGGATCGAGCGCCATCGCGACCGGCAAGGCCCTGGCGACGGGTGAGCACGAGATAGGGGTGCTCGGCTGCGGCGCGCTTGGTCTCACCTCCGCGTTGCTGCTGCAACGCGCCGGCGCCCGCGTGACAATCTATGCCAAGGACCTGCCGCCGAATGTGCGTTCGTCCCTGGCCACCGGGGTCTGGACGCCGGACTCGAGGATCTGTCTGGAGCAACACGCGACCCCGGCGTTGCAGCGGCAGTGGGAGAGCATGGCACGACGCTCCTGGGAGACCTATCAGACCCTGCTCGGGCTGCCCGGCGAGCCGGTGGAGTACATAGACGAATATTTCGTGTCCGATGCGGGGGCGAGCGCCTCCGAGCGTGATTCGCCCCCCGACGGGCGGCCTCCGTTTGCGAAGCTCGAGAAGGAGCTGCTGCCAGACTTGACGCCACGTCCCCAGGACTTCCCGCCCGGCAGCCATCCGTTCGGCGCGCGAGATCTTCGCGGCACGCCGCGGCTGATGTTCAACATCAGTGCCTACGCGCGCATGCTGCTATCGGACTTCCTTGCCATGGGCGGCAAGATCGAGGTCACCGAGTTCCACAGTCCGGCGGATCTCGGTGCGCTGCGCGAGAGAACCCTGATCAATGCGACCGGCTACGGCGCGCGTGCGCTCTTCGGTGACCAGTCCGTCGTCCCGGTGCGCGGCCAACTGGCGCGCATGATCCCGCAGCGCGACATTCGCTACGGCCTGATCTACCGGAACGTGAGTTTCGTGCCGCGGCGCGACGGCCTGGTGTTCCAGGCAATCGGCGAGAACGATTACTACGGATTCGGGGACGACACAACTGCACCCGACCGGGCCGAAGCCGAGCGCGCGGTGCGAACCATTGCCTCACTATACGCGTAAGCGCGTCCGGCCGCAGGGAACGCGGCCACGCGGCGGGCCGGCATGGAGGTTGCTCACGAACTGCAACCATGAGTGACCCAACAACTGATACACCCATCGGTGTTCGCTGGACGATCGGCGACGTCAGCGACGAGGGTTTCGAGGCATTGCGGCTGTCGACCCGGCATCACTTCCTGGCCAGTACGCCGTCTCCTTTCAACTCCGCGACGAATCCGGCGCGCCGCAGCCGAGTGGCGACCTCCTGAGGCACGTGCCGGCCGCTGGTGAGCTTGTTGGGCGTCCCGGTATAGTGGAACAACCGTCCGTTGCGCTTCAGCACTCTCGCCAGCTCACCGTAAAAGTCCTGCGAGTAAAGCTCCCCGGCGGTCCCGAAGCGGGGCGGATCGTGGAGAATTCCCCCGACGCAGCCGGCGGGCAGTGTGCGGATCTGCTCGACAATGTCGCCCTGGGTCACTTTCAGCGCCCCGCCAGGCCGAGGTGACCACGGATTGAGGTTGCGCAGCCACAGCACGTCGGGATTCTTCTCATACGAAAGCACTTCCGCGGCGGCTCCCTGCAGGCACCATGCCGCGAAATATCCCAGGCCGCCGCAGGTGTCCAGAATCACCTTGCCACGGGGCTGAACCCACCCCACCTTCCGTTCCGCATCCGCGTAAGGCGAGATCTTCGCGGTGGGCAGCATCTTGATGCCGTCGATCTCGAAGGTCGGCGGCCCCCACTCGGTGGGCACGAGCTTGATGAGCGCCGTCGTGAAGCGCGCGGCAGGTTGGAACGTCGTACCGCTCCAGTAATAGATCGTCCGGTCCTTGCAGTTTTCCACCCACGGGAAACGACTACCCTCGTAGCTCCATCCCGCCTCGCTTACTTCCACTACCGTCCTGGAGCGGTCGAGGTCCAGCGAGCACTCGAGCGCTGCGGCGCCCGAGTGCAGAGCCGCGCGCATCTGTTCGTGCACCTGCAATGTCAGAAGGGGCGCCATGTGTGCGGGGCAGTTGGGACCGGTGTGCCGCCCAGGGCCATATAGAGCCGCGCGGTATCTATGAGTCGCTGCGCCCTGGCGCGGGAAAGTCCGAGTTGCGCCTGCGCGGTGGAACGTTCGGCATCGAGCACGTCGAGGATGCCTGAATTGCCGACCGCGTAGCTGCGCCGGGCGAGATCGCGCGCGGCGGCCGCCGTTTGTGCGGCCACGGCCTGCGAGTTGAACTGGTCGTCGTCGTTGGAAAGCGCCTGCATGCTGTCGGCGACCTCTCCGAAGGAGCGCAGGATGACCTGCCGATAATCGGCGAGCGCCGCCTGATAGCCGGCGAGGGCGGCGCGCCGCTCGGCCCGCAGCCGTCCGCCGTCGTACAGCGGGGCGGTCAGGTTGGCCGCCACGCCCCAGGCCGCCGCCGCGCCTTCGAACAATTTGCCGGGTGTCAACGCCTGCAGCGTGAGACTGCCATCGAGCGAGATGCTTGGATAGAGATTCGCGGTAGCGACGCCGATCGCCGCACTCGCGGCGTGCAACTGCGCCTCGGCCGCCAGAATGTCAGGCCGGCGATGGACGAGCTCCGAGGGCAGGCTGGCGGGAATCTCGCCCGGCAAGGTGAAGTCGCTCAGGTTGATCTCGGGCGGTGTCCATTGCGCCGGCGGTTTGCCCACCAGGATCGCCAGCGCATGGCGCGCCGTGCTCTCCTCCTGCCGCAGCTGCGGCAGGAGCGTCTTGTCGGTCGCGAGTTGTGTTTGCGCGGTCAGCAGTTGCGTCCGCGTAGCCAGGCCGTCATCGAGAGCCGTCTGGACGAGGTCGACGTTCCGCCGGTCGTTGGCGATGATGTCCTCTACCACGCCAATCTGCGCCCTTGCCGATGCAGCGGTGAGCGCCTGTACCGCGATGTTGGCGGTCAGCGACAGGTAGGCAGCACTCAGCGCATGCTGCTGATAGTCGCCGTACGCCGCTCGCTCCTCGAGCGCCCGCTTGTTGGCGCCGAACAGGTCGAGGGGCGCGTTGAGACTCGGACCCACCGTGTAATAAGTGAACGGCGGAATCATGAAGTCGACCGGGCCGAAGAGCGCTTTGCCGTACTTCTGTCGTCCGGCAGTGGCGCCGAAGGTGAGCGACGGGAGCAAGGCGGCGCGCGCCACGTTGACTTCCTCCTGCGCCTGGGCCACGCGCGCCCGGGCGGCGGTGATGTCCTGATTGTCGTTGAGCGCCAGCTTGATGAGCTCATCCAATGCCCCCGAATGGAACTGGGTCCACCAGTCCCCTTCGATACGCGCCCCCAGGGTGATGCGCTGGTCGGGAGGCGGCGGCGCGTCGCCCACGGCCGCATAGGTTTGCGTGCCGGGCGGTTCCGGTGCCTTGAAATCCGGACCGACAGTGCACGCGCACAGCGCCGCAGCGCTGCCGCACGTCAACGCGAGCCGCCGGCTCATTCGGACACCACGGGCGTGCTGCCTGGCGCGGGCGTGACGTTGCGGATCATCAGCAGGAACGGAATGGTGACGAGAGTGAGCACCATCATGAGCTTGAAGTCATCGATATAGCCGATCATCGCGCTCTGATTGGTGATCGCTCCGTTCAGCGCCAGGAGGCTGCGCGCGCTGCCGACGTCGATGTGTGCAGCGGCGGGATTGGAAGCCATGTTGAAAGGCGTGATGTGCTCCACGAGCGAGGCGTGTACGCGCTGCGTGTTCTGTGTCAGGAGGAATGTCACGACGGAGATCCCCACCGAGCTGCCCACGTTGCGCAGGAGATTGAACAACGAGGTGCCCTCGTTGCGCAGTGAGCCGGGAAGGGTGGTGAAGGCCACCATCGAGAGCGGCACGTAGACGAGCCCCACGCCGGCGCCCTGAATGATGCCGGAGATGATCACGGGCCAGGAGTCCATGCCCAGGGAGAAATGGGTCATTTGCCAGAGCGAATATGCCGTCAGCGCCAGCCCGACGGCCATGACGAGCCTTGGGTCGAAATGCTTGATGAGGCGTCCGACGAGAATCATGCCGATGAGCGTGCCGATGCCGCGGGGCATCGTCACGAGTCCCGTCAGGATCACCGGATACCCCAGCTGGTTTTGCAGCATCGGCGGTAACAGCGCGAGGGTCGCGAACAGCACCACGCCGATCACGAGGATGAAGACATTCGAGGCGACGAAGTTGCGGTCCTTGAACAGTGCGGGGTTCAGGAATGGACGCCCGCTGCTGAACATGTGGACCACGAACAGGTAGAAAGCGACGCCCCCGATGACGGCCTCGGTAACGATTTCCCGCGAGGAGAACCAATCGAGCGTCTGTCCGCGGTCGAGCAGAGTCTGCAGGCAGCCGATCCCGATGCTGAGCGTCGTGAAGCCGAAGAAGTCGAAGCGCGAAGACCGGGCGTTGCGGCTCTCCGGCAGGGCGGCCAGGAGTCCGAAGTAGGCGAGCACCCCGACCGGCAGGTTGATGAAGAACACCCACCGCCAGCTGTAGTTCTCGGTCAGCCAACCGCCCAGGGCCGGTCCGAGGATCGGACCCAGCGTCACGCCGATGCCCCAGATGGACATCGCACGGCCGAACTCCTTCGGCGGGTTGATGTCGAACAGCACGGCCTGCGAGAGGGGCACCAGCGCCGCGCCTCCCACACCTTGCAGGAGACGGAAGAGCACGATCTGCGGCAAGGTGGTAGCCAAACCGCAAAGCACGGAGGCGATGGTGAACAGCACGATCGATAGCAGGAAGATCTTGCGCCGCCCGAACTCGCTCGCCAGCCAGCCGGTGAGCGGGATCGTGATGGCCGAAGCGACGATGTAGGAGGTCAATACCCATCCCATTTCGTCCTGGGTCGCCGACAACGTCCCCTGGACGTGCGGGAGCGCGACGTTGGCGATAGTGGTGTCGAGCGCTTGCATGATGGTTGCAAGCATCACGGACATGGTGATCAGGCCCTTGTTGGGTACAGGCACCCAGTGCGGCTCGGCCGGAGGCATGACAGCCGGCTGGGCGTCCACACCAGCCGGCTTCACCGCCTCTTCCAGAGCCTCGTCCTGGAGTGTTTCCGCCATTGTCATTTCCAGAAAGCCAGGGAGCGATGATGTTGTGTGTCGACCTCGGCGACGACACTCATGCCTGCGGCGAGCGGGAGATCCGCCTGGCCGGGATCGATGGAGAGCCGCACGGGGAGCCGTTGCACGACCTTCACCCAGTTACCGGAGGAGTTCTCCGGCGGCAGCAGCGAGAAGCTTGCGCCGGTGCCCGGGCTGGTGCTCTGAACCTTGCCGGTGAAAGTAGTGCCCGGAAACGCATCGACCGAGAACGTCGCCTTCTGTCCCGGGCGCATGTAGGCCAGATCCGTTTCCTTGAAATTCGCCTCGACCCACATGTCCTGCTGCGAGACCAGCGCAAACAGCGGGACGACGGCATTGATGTAGTCGCCGACCTGCAGCTGCTCGACCTTGGTCACGATGCCATCGATGGGCGCGCGTACGGTCGTGTAGGAGTAGTTGAGCCTGGCGCGGTCGAGCGCGGCCTGTGCCTCGCGCACGGCCGGACGGCTGTCCAGGGGTGCCGCGATGTCGCCGCCCAGCTCGGCGAGTGCGCTTGCGGTTTGCTGGCTTGCCGCGACGACCCCCTGGCGCGCCACGTCGAGATCGTGTGCCGCCTGATCGAGTTGGGCGCGGGAGGTGATGCCGTCCGCCGCGAGCTTTTGCTTGCGGTCGAAATCGTCCTGGCGGTAGACGAGCGTGTTCCGCGCGGCGCGCTCGTCCGCCTGGCGCTGCCGATAGGCGGCCTCGAGCGCCTGCATCCTGAGCCGCGCCCCGGCAAGTTGTGCCTCCGCGTCCTGAATCGCGATCTGGAAGGGACGGGGGTCGATCTGGAACAGCACGTCCCCGGCGTGCACCGGCTGATTGTCGTGCACGTCCACCCCGGTCACGCGGCCGGACACGTTGCAACTGATTTCCACGCGCGCGGCCTGCAGATAGGCATCGTCAGTGGATGCGTAGCGTCCGCCGGTCAGATAAAAAACAATGCCGACGGCCGCGACTATCACCGGTCCGCCGACCAGCAGGAGGCGCCGGTGCCGGCCCAGCCACGTGTTGGGTACGGGTGCGGTGATTGTCGCGGATTGCGCCATTCAAGTCATCCCTACGGTAAAGGTGCAGCCGGATGGTATAGGGGTTTGCCCGGCCGTTTAGAATACCGGACAATGCGAATAGATTAGTTTATCCAATCAAATAATCACCCCCCATGAACCGTACCCAGTTCGCCGAGCTGAATGCCTTTGTCGCCGTCGCCGAGCGCACGAATTTCGCCCGCGCCGCGGCTCACCTGGGGATCGCCGCATCGACCATCAGCCAGACGATCCGCGCCCTGGAAGAGCGGCTCGGGATGCGTCTCCTGAACCGCACTACGCGCAGCGTCTCGCTGACCGATGCCGGCGAGAAGCTGCTCGAGCGCATCCGTCCGGCCATCAGCGAATTGGGCGCCGCGGTCGAGGATCTGAACGAATTCCGCGATACCCCCACGGGAACGTTGCGCCTGAATGTGTCGAGCGTCGCGGCGGAGATCGTGGTCGCTCCGGTGATGAAGGCGTTTCTCGCCGCCTACCCGGCGATTTCGCTCGAGATCACGGTGGAAGACAGCAACGGCGATATTGTGAGCCGTCGTTTCGATGCCGGCATCCGGATCGGGCGGCGCGTCGCCAGGGACATGCAGGTCGTGCGCGTCACGGAGCCGTCGCGCCTCATCGTGATCGCCTCGCCCGAGTACTTGCAACGCAATCCGGCGCCGAAGGTACCGCCGGATCTGCAGCGGCACAATTGCATCGGCTTTCGCAAGGACCAACAGTGTGTGGCCTGGGAGTTCGCCAAGGGCAAGAGCAAGTTCGAGATGACGGTCGCTGGCTCGCTGTCCGTGAACAGCATGGACTTGTTGGTGCGCGCGGCGCTGGACGGGATCGGCGTCGGCTACACGATCGAGTCTCACGTCAGCGCCCACATCGCGGCGGGCCGCCTGGTCCCTTTGCTCGCCGACTGGTCTCCCGGACACCATAGCTACTATTTGTATTACTCCGGCCGGCGGCAGCTGCCGCTGCCGCTGAAAGTGTTCACCGCCTTCTTGCGGCAGCAGCGGGCGACGCTGCCGGACCAGTCATATAAGATTGCGGATTACGCGGGTCGATACGAGTTCCCGCCCGGCAAGGCGGCACGGAGGTGAGGATGAGCGCCGAATTCACTCTGATACTGGACGCGCACTGCGCGCTGGGCGAGTCGCCGGTCTGGTGGGCCGATGCCGGGCTGCTCGTGTTTGTCGACATCACGGGCCGCCGCCTGCACCGGTTCGAGCCGAGCTCCGGGCGGCACGAGGTCGACGCCGTCGAGGAGGACATCGGGTGCGTCGCGCCGGCCAAGGGCGGCGGTTATGTGGCGGGGTTGCGCTCGGGGATCTGGCTGCTGGATGCGGCGGGCGTGAAGGTGCGCCGGCTGGCCGACAATCCCGAGAATGCCGCAACCAACAGGTTCAACGACGGGCGCATCGACCCGCGTGGACGCTTCCTGGCCGGAACTCTCGATGAGCCGAAAGCGGCCGGTAACGCCGGACTCTATCGTTACGATCACCGCGGCCTCGCGAAGCTGACGGATGGGATCATGACATCGAACGGGCTCGCGTTTTCTCCGGATGGGGGGACACTGTACTTCTCGGATACACCACGCTTCGTGATCTATCGTTTTGACTATGATCCGGACACGGGTGCCGCAAGCAATCGCCGTCCGTTCGCGCGTGTCGAGCCGACGGCTACCGATCGCGGACGACCGGACGGAGCTGCGGTGGATGCCGAAGGGTGCTACTGGAGCTCGCTGTACGAGGGCTCGCGCATCCGCAGATACGATCCCGACGGGAAGGTGATGGCGGAGTACGCGGTGCCGGCGCTGAATCCGACAATGCCCGCCTTTGGCGGAGCGGACATGAAGACGCTGTTCGTCACCACGGCGCGCGACAAGAAAGGCGGTCCGGGCGGCGGCTTGTATGCCATGCCGGCCGAGGTCCGCGGCGTGCCTGGAACACTGTTCGATCCGCAGGCCTGAGCCGCTGCGGGTGCAAGGGGAGATTGCGAGGGTTGCTTAGTACTTTCATGGGGAACGAGGCGCCGGCCGGGGAGGGGGCGGCGCCTCCGCTGGATCTGTTGGTGGTCGGGGGCGGGATCAATGGAGTTGGCATCGCGCGCGATGCCGCCGGTCGCGGGCTTTCCGTGTTGCTCGTCGAGCGGGGCGATCTGGCGAGCGCGACCTCTTCGGCCTCCTCGAAACTGATCCACGGCGGACTGCGCTATCTCGAGCAATACGAATTTCGCCTGGTGCGCGAGAGTCTGGCCGAGCGCGAAGTGCTGCTCGCGGCCGCCCCCTACATCATCCGGCCCCTGCGATTCGTGCTGCCGGTCCACGGCGGGCTGCGGCCGCCGTGGCTGCTGCGGCTCGGCCTGTTCCTTTACGACCATATCGGGGGCCGCAGGCGGCTGCCTGCGACGCGCACGGTGCGCCGCGATCGCGATCCGGTGTTCGGGACGCTTGCCGACAGCTACCGGTTGGGCTTCGAATACTCGGACTGTTGGGCTGATGACGCCCGCCTGGTCGTGATGAATGCTCTCGACGCCCGGCAACGTGGCGCGCGCATCGAGCCGGGTTGGGCGGTGACGGCCGCGCGCCGCGAAAACGGTCTCTGGCTGGTCGAGATGACATCCCGTCTCGGGGCGCGGCGCACGGTTCGCGCCCGTGCGCTCGTGAATGCGGCCGGCCCGTGGGTGGAGGAAATCCTGCGCGCCGCCGGCGCGCATCGACATCGGTCGCTACGGCTCGTAAAAGGCAGCCATCTCGTGGTACGGCGCCTGTACGAGGGATCCCAGGCTTATACGTTGCAGAATGCCGATGGCCGCGTCGTCTTCGCCATTCCCTACGAGGAGGATTTCACGCTCATCGGTACGACGGACGTTCCTTTCTCCGGTGATCCCGCGGCCGTACACGCTGACGGGAGCGAGGTCGCGTATCTGTGCGGCCTGATATCGGGATATCTGAAGACGCCGGTTACGCCCAAGGATGCTGTTTGGACCTACTCTGGCGTGCGGCCACTGTATGACGATGGCGGAGTCAGCGCCTCCACGGTCACCCGCGATTATGTCTTCGACATGGATGCCGCGACGGGGCAGGCACCGCTCCTGTCCATCTTCGGCGGCAAACTGACGACGTATCGCAAGCTTGCGGAGCACGCGCTGTCAAAACTGCTGCCCGTCATGCAACTTGCCACGACGCCCTGGACCCGGGGCGCCACACTGCCCGGAGGCGACATCGCGCGCGGGGACTTCGATGCGTTCGCTGCCGAACAACTGCAACGCCATGCCTACGCGCCCCCGGTCCTGGTTCGCAGGTTGTGCCGCTCGTACGGCACACGCATCGAGCGGATACTCGGACAGGCACGGCAGTTGAGCGACCTGGGCGCGGAGGTTGCGCCTCAGGTCTATGAGGCCGAGTTGAGTCTCATGCGAGCCGAGGAATGGGCGCGCACCGCGGAGGATGCGTTGTGGCGTCGCTCGAAGCTGGGGTTGCACCTCGACGCCCAGGGGAGGGAGGCAGTGAAAGCCTGGTTCGGTGCCTGAGGCGACGAGTGTGACCGGCTCGAGCCGCGCCGCGCTTCGCCTTTAGCGCCCTCAGGACGTCCGCGCTCTCCTCACCGCCTCCCGCCAACCCGCCAGCTGACGCTCCCGTGTCGCAGAGTCGAGTCTGGGCTCACAGCGTGCGTCGGATTTCCACAAGCGCGCGAGCTCATCCACAGACGAATACACGCCGCTCGCAAGCCCTGCCAGGCAGGCGGCGCCAAATGCGGTCGACTCGGCCATCCGGGGCCGCAGGATCGGCACGTTCGAGATGTCGGCCAGGCGCTGCAGGAAAAGCCCGTTCTGCGCCATGCCGCCGTCGACCTTCAGTGTCGCGGGCCGGATGCCGTCCGCGGCCATCGCATCCAGCAGATCACGGGTCTGGTAAGCAACACTGTCGAGACCCGCCCGTGCGATCTCGCCGCGGCCGGAGGCACGTGTGAGTCCGACCAGCGCTCCGCGCGCATCGGGATCCCAGTAGGGCGCGCCCAGCCCCGTAAAGGCGGGCACGAGATACACACCGCCCGAGTCCGGAACCGAGCTTGCCAGGGCTTCCACCTCCGGAGCGCGAGACACCACGCCCAGGCCGTCCCGCAGCCACTGAATCGTCGCGCCTGCGGAGAGGATCGACCCCTCGAGCGCGTAGGTCATCCGTCCACTCAGCCGGTAGGCGATGGTGCTGAGCAGGCGATTCCGCGATCGGACCAGATGTTCGCCGGTATTGAGCACCATGAAGGCACCCGTCCCGTAGGTGCTCTTCAGCTCGCCTTCCGCAAAGCAAGCTTGTCCCACGAGCGCCGCCTGTTGGTCTCCCGCTACCCCTCGAATCGGCAGGGCCTCACCGAGAACGCTCGCGTCGGTGACTCCGAAGTCGCCGGCGCTGTCGCGCACTTCCGGCAGGCAGCCCGGTGGGACGTCGAAGATCCCGCACAACCCTTCATCCCAGCGCCCGGTGCGAATGTCGAACAGTGCCGTGCGGCTTGCGTTCGTGGCGTCGGTCACATGCAAACGGCCGCCTGTGAGCCGCCAGATCAGAAAGCTGTCCACGGTGCCGAAGGCGAGGTGCCCCGCCTTGGCCAGATCCCGGGCGGCGGGGACGCGATCCAGTATCCAGGCCAGCTTCGTCGCCGAGAAGTAAGGATCGAGCCGCAAGCCGGTTTTCTGCACCACCTCGGCCTCGTGACCCTCATCCGCAAGCTTGCGGCAGCGCTCGGCCGTGCGGCGATCCTGCCAGACGATCGCGTTGTGCACTGGCATGCCGCTGCGGCGATCCCAGACCACGGTCGTCTCACGTTGGTTGGTAAGTCCTATGGCGATGACGCGCCGTTTCGTCCCGCGCAGGCGTTCGATGACGGCGCGTGTGGTGGACAGTACGGTCGCCCAGATGACCTCGGGGTCGTGCTCAACCCAACCCGAAGCCGGATAAAGCTGTTCGAAGGCCTGCTGCTCCGCGGCGACCACGGCACCCTCGGGGTCGAAGGCAATCGCACGACTCGAGCTCGTGCCTTGGTCGATGGCCAGCAGGACCCCCTCTGCCGCCGCCTGGTCATTGCGCATACGCTGCTCCGCTGTCACAGGAGCGGGCTATGCTACTCCACCGCGAACTCGCTGCCGCGGTGGGGGGTACCGAGACGGGCACAGGGGGGCGGCGGACCTCCAAACCTGTTTGTCCGTCGCGCTGCCGACACTCCCGGTATGTCAAATCGCTAGAGGCGCGTCGAAGGCCTCCCCGCGATCATGTGGTAGAGGACGAGTACCACGACTGCGCCGATGATGGCCACCAGCATGCTGTAGAGGTTGAATCCTGTGACGCCCGGCATGCCAAAGGTATGGAACAGCCAACCGCCCACCACCGCCCCGATGACACCGAGGATGATGTCGAGCAGCGCGCCTTCGCCGGTCTTGTTGACGATCTTGCTCGCGATGAAGCCCGCAATGAGGCCGAGAACGATCCACCCGATCAGAGACATAGCACTCTCCCCACCCCTTGGGTGCACGACGCACCGTTCCCGGCGACGCAAGAATCACGCCTGAGCAGGAAAACTCCGGGTACCGCGGGGAACGCATGACGGGTGGCCCCCAGTGTCGCCGCGTACGCTCGTCTCTGAAAGCGTTGCTAAAATTCGATTCCCCACGGCACTTCGAGATCATCCGATGACGACGCTCACCTACCAGATCGTGAATGTATTCACGCAGGGCAGAGATCCGTTCAGCGGCAATCCGCTGTGTGTCTTCGAGGATGGCGAGTCGCTCGATACGGCAAGCATGCAAGCCCTGGCCCTGCAGTTCAACTTGTCCGAGACGACATTCCTGCTGCCATCGCAGCGGGCGGACGCCCGAGTGCGTATTTTCACGCCCCGTTATGAGATGCGCTTTGCGGGCCATCCGACGCTGGGGACGGCACATGTCTGCCGTGCCCTGGGATGGGCAGGAGACAGTCTCACGCTCGAAATGCAGGCAGGCATCATTCCGGTGCGGGCTGTCGGGCGTCGCTGGACGCTGCAGGCAAACGCGCCCAGCTGGCGCGAGGTCCCCGAGTCCCGCGCAATCCTTGCCGCGATGTTGGGGATCGACGAGCAGGAGATCGGCGCTCGGCCTTTGTGGGTGGATGCGGGTACGGAACAGCTCGTCATCCCGCTGACCAGCGAAGCTGCCGTGCGTCGCGCGCGGCCGCGCGGCGAACTGCTTTCGCAGCTCCAACGGGCGGAGGGCGAAAGGATGGCCTACATTTTCGCACCCATGGCCACACGAGGCCGGTTGCTGGCGCGGTTCTTCTTCCCGCAGGGCGGCGCGGTGATCGAGGACCCCGCCACCGGCTCCGCGACCGCCAACCTCGGGGGCTGGTGCCTCGCGATGGAGCGCCCGTTGCCACAGGAGTTCGAGATCTCGCAGGGCGAGTACACGGGCCGCCCGTCGACCCTGGTCCTGCACGTTGGAGCTGACCAGGGTATCAGGGTCAGTGGGGACGTCATCGAGCTCGGCCGCGGGGCGATCACGCTATAGCGGCTCTGCTCATTGGGCGTGTAAGGCTCACTGAAGTAAATTCGCTATCTTCGCTTCCCGCGCCGAGCGCCTGAGCGCTCTGGACGCCGCGGCGCAATGATTGAGCGAGTGCAACGGAATGGAGAGGTCGTCTTCATGTTCGGGCGCTGCGATGAACCCACAATGTCAGCTCGCGGGCCGCGGCGGAAAGGCTGCCCGCCTTGATCACGCGGGCAAAAATAAGGCCGCGGGTCACCGCGTGATGGACCGTTCGTAGGGGGGAGTGCACGGAATGCGCCATAAGGACTAAGCTCGCCGCGGCAGGGAGTGCATCCCTTTGAATTTTAGGCGTGATATTGCGCGCAATAGCGCGCTTGTCCTGGTTTGGGGGAATGATGACGTACACGATTAAGGTAAATGGAACGGCCCGGACGGTCGACGCGGAGGGTGACACCCCGCTGCTGTGGGTACTGCGCGACATTCTGGATCTCAAGGGGACGAAATTTGGCTGTGGCCTGGCGTTGTGCGGTTGCTGCACCGTCCACCTGGACGGCTCGCCGATCCGCGCCTGTGTCACTCCGATTGCCGCGATCGGCGCGCGGGAGATCACCACCATCGAGGGCATCGGTGACAGCGCGACTGGCAAAAAGGTGCAGGAGGCGTGGCTCGCTCTGGATGTCATGCAGTGCGGCTACTGCCAGGCGGGCCAGATCATGTCCGCGACGGCGCTGTTGAATCAGAAGCCGCGGCCGACCGACCAGGACATCGACGACGCGATGAGCGGCAACATCTGCCGCTGCGCCACGTACACGCGCATCCGCGCCGCCATCAAGCAGGCCGCGGGCTTGCCGACCGCCGACACGAGGGAGGCTTGATCATGAGTGTCGCCAACGCCGTTGCGGCTGCCGAGCAGAGCAAGATTCACGAGGAGAGCAGCTCCGGGCTGTCGCGCCGGGCCTTTCTCGCGGCGAGCACGGCCGCCGGGGGCGGCCTGCTGTTGGATTTGAGCTTCCCCGCCGCGGCCACGGCCGCGGCGCATCCGGCCGCCGCGCCCGGCACTATAAACGCCTACATCCGGATCGCCCCGGACGACATAGTCACCATCACGTGCAAGAACCCGGAGATCGGGCAGGGCATCAAGACTTCATTCCCGCAGATCATTGCGGAGGAGCTCGACGTCGACTGGAGCAACGTCCGCACGGAGATGGCGGTGGTGGACGAGGGTAAGTACGGACGGCAGTTCGCCGGCGGCAGCCTCAGCATACCCATGAACTATGAGCCGTTGCGCCGCGCCGGCGCGGCGGGGCGGCAGATGCTGATGACGGCGGCGGCAAAGACGTGGGGCGTTCCGGTCAGCGAGTGTGAGACGACGCCGGGCGTCGTTCATCACAAAGCAACGGGCCGTTCGCTGAAATACGGTGCGCTGGCGAGCAAGGCAGCCTCCCTGCCGCCGCCGGATCTCAAGACCGTAGCTCTCAAGGACCCGAAGGACTTCCGCATCATCGGGCAGCCTATCGGAGGCGTCGACAGCCCGCTCATCGTCACGGGCAAGCCAATCTTCGGCATCGACGCCAGTGTGCCCGGGATGCTGTATGCCGTGTTCGAGAGGTGTCCCGTCCACGGCGGCAAATTCCTCAGCGCCAATCTTGACGCCGCCAGGGCGATGCCCGGCGTGCGGCAGGTGCTCGTCGTGAATGCGCCGGATGTTGGGGACACGCCGTTCGCCGGTATGCAGATGGGCCTCGTCGATGGGGTCGCGGTGGTCGCCGACACCTGGTGGCAGGCCAACAAGGCCATGCAGAAGTTGCAGATCAAGTGGGACAAGGGCCCGCACGCGGACCATAGCAGCGCGGGATATGCGCGCCAGGCCGCGGAGCTCGCGCAGAAGGAGCCCGTCAAGGTTGTACGCAGCGAGGGCGATCACAAGACGGCGTTCGCCAATGCGGCGCACAAAGTGGAGGCCGCTTACTTCTATCCGATTCTCTCCCACTCGCCGCTCGAGCCGATGAACTGCACGGCCGCCTTCCGCGACGGCAAGGTGGAGATCTGGGCGCCGACGCAAAATCCCGGAGCCGGGCGCACTCTTGTCGCCAAGACCTTGGGAATCGCGCCGGAGGCTGTGACGATCCACGTCACCCGCTGCGGCGGTGGTTTTGGCCGACGGCTGGCCAGTGACTTCGTCGTGCAGAGCGCGATGATCTCCAAGCTCGCGGGCGCACCCGTCAAGCTCCTGTGGGATCGCCGCCAGGACCTGCAACACGACATGTACCGCCCCGCGGGCTTTCATCACTTCAGCGCCGGCGTGGATGCACAGGGCAAGCTCGTCACCTTGCGCGATCACTTCGTGACGTTTGGAGTGGGCGACAAGTTCAACGACAGCGCGACGTTCTCGCCGAACGAGTTTCCGGCGCGCTTCCTGCCGAACATCGAGCTCGCGATGTCCTCCATGCCTTTCGCGCAGCCCACCGGGCCGATGCGCGCTCCCGGCAGCAACGGCCTGGCGTTCGCTTTTCAGGGCTTCCTTGACGAAGTCGCCTTCGCCACCAGGCAGGATCCCCTGCAATTCCAGTTGAGCATCCTGGGCGAGCCGCGCGCCATCCCAACGCCGCCCGGGCCCTTCGGCCCCCAACCTTCCTACGATACGGGCCGGATGCGCGGCGTGATCGAGGCTGTCAGGGAAAAGTCCGGTTGGGACAAGAGCGGGCTGCATGCGCTGGCGCGCCAGGGCGGTGCTGACAAGAGCGCGAGTCAGGCAGCGGGTCCACGCACCGGCATGGGCTTCGCGTGCTACTTCTGTCACCAGGGTTACTTCGCGGAAGTCGTCAAGGCAAGCGTGGACAGCCAGGGCTCGGTGAAGGTCGACAAAGTCTGGGTGGTCGCCGATGTCGGCAGCCCGATCATCAACCCGAGCGGCGCCTTGAATCAGGTGCAGGGCGGGGTACTCGACGGCCTGGGTCAGGCGTTGGGGCTCGCCATCAACATCGAGGGTGGCCAGGCGACAGCGACGAACTTCCATGAGTTCCCGCTGCTGCGCATGTACCAGGCGCCGCCGCTGGAGGTTCACTTCCTGCAAACGAGCTACCCGCCGACGGGTCTGGGCGAGCCGGCATTGCCGCCGGTCCTGCCGGCGCTGGCGAATGCCGTGTTCGCGGCGACGGGCAAGCGGGTCCGAAAGCTGCCGATCAAGGCGGCGGAGCTCAAGTCGGCCTGATAGCGGGCGCCACCGCAGGGGTCGGACCAAGTCCTGCGGTATATCATGCACTTCAGTGCTGCTAGGAGGAGTGATGACGAGAGTCCTGGTCGTCGAAGACGACGCTCAGACGGCCGCGGAAATCGCCGCGGCATTGGGTGACCACGGTTTCGAGGTCGAATGCGCGCACTCCGGGCAGGACGCCCTGGATCGCGCCGTGGCCGACCGGTATTCCGCGATCGTGCTCGACCGGATGTTGCCTGGTGGAATTGACGGGCTCACGGTCCTGTCGACGCTGCGCGGCCTCAGCGTGGATGCGCCGGTGTTGATCCTGAGCGCCCTGTCGGCAGTGGATGAGCGCGTGCGCGGCCTTCGGGCCGGCGGCGACGATTATCTGACGAAGCCTTTCGAATCGCTCGAGCTCACGGCCCGGATCGAGGTTCTGCTCAGGCGCCGCAGTGTGCCCGACCGCCAGACCATGCTGCGCGTCGGCGACCTAGAGGTGGACCTGCTGAAGCGTGAGGTGCGGCGCGGCGGGCGTACGATAGATCTCCTGCCCCGTGAATATCGGCTGCTCGAGTATCTGCTGCGTCACCCCGGGCAGGTGATCACGCGGACGATGCTCTTCGAGGAGGTCTGGTCCTACCGCTACGACCAGCGGACGAATGTCATCGACGTACATATGGGAAAGCTGCGGCGCAAGCTCGACGAAGGAGGGCTGCCGTCGATGATCCACACGGTGCGCGGCTCGGGATACATCCTGCGTGCGCCTGACTGATCTTCCGCGCACCACGAGCTTCCGGCTCTCGGTGTTGTTCCTGGCCCTGTTCGGGGTCTCAACGGCGGTGTTCTTCGGCTTCCTGTACTGGCAGGCGACCTCCTATCTCGACAGCTCGGTGGATCACTGGATTCAGCGCGACTCGGTCATCTATCTCACCGCCCCGGCCGAGATCGTGCAGCGCCTGCAGACCCACGCCGAGCGGGATCCGGATAACTGGCGTCCGTTCGGCCTGTTCGATGCCTCGGGCCGTTACATCGCGGGCAACCTGTTGGCCATGCCGCAGCGGCCGGTGCGGTTCGGGCGCTATTTCGAATACGAGCTGAAGCGGAACGGCAAGAACGCGCCGTTTCGCGGTGCGGGCTACCGCATGGCCAACGACGACATCCTCATTCTCAGCTACAACGTCAACGAGATATACGGGTTCAAACACCTCCTGCTCGATGCGATGACCTGGGGCGGCATCATGGTGTTCGGGATCGGCATTGCCGGAGCGGTGATCACCGGTCTCGGCGCGGTACGACAGATCAACGGCATCACCGGCGCCGTCGAGCGCATCGTGACCGGAAATCTGGCGGAGCGCCTGCCGACTCGGCGCGGCGCCGGCGATCTCGACCGCCTCGTGCACCTCGTCAACGGCATGTTGGATGACATCGAGCGGCTCATGCGGGAGGTAAAAGGAGTTACCGACGACATCGCGCACGACTTGCGCACACCGCTCACGCGGCTGCTCGGCGGGCTCGAGCGTGCGCGGCGCCGGACGACCTCGAGCGAGGAATATGCTCGCGCGGTCGATGCGGCGATCGCCGAGACAAAGGCCGTTCTTGGCACCTTCAGCGCTCTGCTGCGCATCGCCGAAGTCGAGGATGGTGCGCGGCGTGCGGGTTTCACCCGGGTCGACCTGGGCCAGATAGCCGCCGACGTCGTCGAGTTTCACGCGCCGGTGGCGGAAGAGAGAGGAGTGGCGCTTTCCTTCGATACCGACGCCGCTACGCTCACGCAAATGTACGGCGACCCCAGTCTCCTGTTTGAGGCGATAAGCAATCTCGTCGACAATGCCCTCAAGTTCAGTCCGGCAGGCGGCTGCGTTGGTGTGCGCACCTTCTGCCACAAGGGTCGGATCGGAGTAGCCGTGTCCGACAACGGACCGGGCATCCCCGATCACGAGCGCGAGGCGGTCTTGCGTCGCTTCCATCGCCTGGAAAAGAGCCGCCACACCCCGGGAAGCGGTCTGGGCCTGAGTCTCGTGGCGGCGGTGGCGAAGCTGCACGGGCTGACTTTGACGATCGATTCCTCGTATCCGGGCTCCTGCGTGACGCTCGATCGCGAGCAGCCGGCGCAGCTGCCAGCGACCGCCGCGCCGGCGTCGGGCGGCGAGCAAGTGCATGCGCTCTCGTCGGGTGTTTGATGCGGGCTCGGGTGTGCCGGCCGCGCTGGCGTCGGCGCTGCTGTTCGGTGTTACCACACCTGTCGCGAAACAACTCCTGGCAGGCACACATCCGCTGCTGATCGCCGGGCTGCTCTATGTTGGCAGCGGGATTGGTGTCAGCGCGCTGCGTCTCGTTCAGGATCGGGGCTGGTCAGCGACGGGTCTGGCCGCGGGCGATTGGCCTTGGCTCGCTCTGTCCACCCTCGTCGGCGGCATCGTCGCGCCGGCTCTGCTGATGATGGGTCTTGCCCGCGCGGACGCGGCGGCGGCCTCGCTGCTTTTGAATCTGGAGGTGGTGTTCACGGCGGCTCTCGCCTGGGTGGTCTTCCGGGAGCCCGCGGGGTTGCGCGTCGTGGTAGGGCTGGGCGCCATCTTTGCCGGCGGATTACTTCTGGTGTGGCCAGCACGGTTTTCTTCCGGCGGCGATCTGTCAGCGATGTTAGCGATCGTTATGGCGTGCTTCTGCTGGGCGCTGGATAACAATGTGACGCGCAGGATATCGGCGAGCGATGCGCGCGTGCTTGCCGCGATCAAGGGACTTGTTGCCGGCCTCACCAGCACGGGCCTGGCTTTGGCCCTGGGCGCTTCGTTGCCGCCGGCGTCTCACGTGCTGGCGACACTGGTGATCGGGTTCCTGGGGTACGGTCTGAGCCTGGTGTTGTTCATCGTCGCGTTGCGCCAGTTGGGAACCGCGCGCGCGAGCGCTTATTTCGCGACGGCGCCGTTCATCGGCGCCGGTGCCGCGATGTTTCTGTATGGGCAGCCGGGAGTGGGCGCGTTCTGGCTGGCGGCCTCATGCATGGGTGTGGGTGTCTGGCTGCACGTAACCGAGCACCACGAACATGAGCATACGCATGAGCCGCTGTCACATTCGCATGCTCACAAGCACGATGCGCACCACCGGCATGGGCACGATTTCGACTGGGACGGTAACGAGCCTCACACGCACGCGCACGGGCATGGCGGGCTGCGCCATCGGCATGCCCATTTTCCGGATATCCATCATCGGCACGGCCACGGCTGAGCCGGCACGGGACGACTCAGCGGGAGCATCATGAAACTGAGGGATTTTAAGGCGCTGACGTTCGACTGTTACGGCACCCTGATCGATTGGGAGACGGGGCTCTACACAGCGCTGCAGCCGCTGTTGAAGAAGGGGGGAGTGACGCTAAAGCGGGACGAAGTGCTCGCGGTCTTCGCCCGGCATGAGGCGGCGCAGGAAGCGGCCACACCGCAGATGTTGTACTCGGAGCTGCTTGCGGAAGTTCATCGGCGTCTGGCGCGGGAGTGGCACGTGAGTGTCGTTGAGCAGGACGCGCGGGCCTTTGGGAGCTCGGTGCCGGAGTGGCCGGCCTTTCCAGACACGAAGGCGTCACTGCAGTATCTGCAGCGTTACTTCAAGCTGGTCATCCTGTCGAACGTCGACCGGGAGAGTTTCGCGGGCTCGAACCGGCGGCTCGGGGTGACTTTCGATGCGGTCTGCACGGCGCAGGACATCGGCTCGTACAAGCCCGATCCGCGCAATTTTGCGTACGTCATCAACACGTTGGCCCGGCTTGGCGTGTTGAAACGGGATATTCTGCATACGGCGCAGAGCCTGTTTCACGACCACGCTCCCGCGCAGGCCGCGGGGCTGAGCACCGCGTGGATAGATCGGCGGCACCAACACGAGGGATGGGGTGCGACCGTGCCTCCTGCCGGCACGCCGAGGTACGACTTCCGGTTCACCAGCCTGGAGGAGATGACGAAGGCGCATCAGGCCGAGCTGCCTGATTGAGCGCCAGAGGTCAAGGGGCCGCGCTGCCTCCACGGGCGTGTCTGACCAATGATCGGCTCAGCGAGGGCGGCTCACAGCCGCTGTGGGACGACTGCATTAGGCGATCGTTGGGCAGCAGGCCGCTAAAGGCCGGCGATCATCCTGCCGGGGTTGAAAATACCGCGTGGGTCGAAGCGGTCTTTCAGTCGCCGATGGAGTGCGGCGACGGCGGGTTGCAGCGGATGAAAGCGGCCGCCCGCAGGTGGAGTCCCGCGCCAGCACAGCGCCGTGCCCCCCGCGGCGGATGCGACCCGACGCTCGTCGGGATGTTTGGCACCGGCAGTTCGAGCGAGTGCCGGATCATCGCTCGGACTTTGCATGTCGCCCGCGTACCAACGTAGCGCGCCGCCCCAGTCGATCAGCAGCTCGCCTGGCAGCTCCAGGGGTGGCGTCGTGTCAGGAACTGACAGCCGCCACAGTGTCCTGCTCTCGAAGATCGGATGTGTGCAGTGACGCAGGCCATTCCACCACTGCGACGCCGATGTCGGATCGACACGCTCGCCGCCGAGTTGCTCGTGAGCCGCGCGCACGGCGGCGGATGCGCCGGAGAGACGGATCCAGGCGACTCCACCGCACCATGCCGCGCCCGAGAGCGGCAGCGGCTGTCCGCTCCAGCGGTTGAAGGCTTCGATGGCGTCCTTTGCCTGCATCTCGAATCTGAGTGTTTCCTCTGCGCGCGGCCGTGGCAGGACCTTGAGAGAGACCTCGGTGATGACGCCGAGAATGCCCAACGAGCCGCACAGAAGCCGCGACACGTCGAAGCCGGCGACGTTCTTCATGACTTGGCCGCCGAAGCGCAGGACCTCGCCACGCGCATCGAGCAGCTTCGCACCTAACACAAAGTCCCTGGCGGCTCCGGCATACATGCGGCGCGGCCCCGAGAGCCCGGCGGCGATGACGCCGCCGAGGGTGGGGTCGCCGCCGAACGCAGGTGGCTCGAACGCCAGAAACTGTCCACGGTCGGCTAACGCAGTTTCGATTTCCGACAGCGGTGTGCCGCAGCGGGCGGTGATGACGAGCTCGGAGGGCTCGTAATCGACGATGCCGCGGTAGGGACGCAGATCCAATGTCTGAGGCTCGAGCATGCCGTCACGGAGCAGTGTGCCGCCAGATGCGCCGCGGCGAGACGCGTTGCCGCCAGAGGGATCGCGGCTAGAGACTTCGCGGCTAGAGACGTTGCCGTGTGGGTCGCCGGAGCCCTTGCCGCCCAGACCCCGGCCGTGCTGCGTGTCACCCCGACGCGTGTCTTCCCCGTAAAAGTCCTTCGTCCCCCCGCCCCGTAGACGCAGTGCCCGGTGCTCGTGGTGAGCTGCGGTTACGCGCTCACGCAGCTCGGCCAGCACGGCGTGCTCGTCCATGGAGTTAGAAGCGTGGCAGGTCGGCGTGGGGCAGCGCGCCGCCGTGCACATGCATTTTCCCGTACTCGGCGCAGCGTGCCAGAGTCGGGATCGCTTTACCGGGGTTCAGCAGCCCCGTCGCGTCGAACGCGGCCTTTATTTGGAAAAAAGCTGCGCGCTCCGCATCGGTGAATTGCACGCACATCGAGTTGATCTTCTCGATGCCCACGCCGTGCTCCCCGGTGATGGTTCCGCCGAGCCGCACGCACAGCTCGAGGATTTCCGCGCCGAAACGGTCGGCACGCTCCCACTCCCCGGGCGTGTTGGCATCGAACAGGATCAACGGATGCAGGTTGCCGTCGCCGGCATGGAAGACATTCATGCATTTGAGGCCATGGCGCACTTCCATGTCCTCGATGGCCTCGAGCATGGTGCCGAGGTTCTTGCGGGGGATCGTACCGTCCATGCAGTAATAATCCGGCGAGACCCGGCCGGCTGCAGGAAAGGCATTTTTGCGGCCCGACCAGAAGCGCAGGCGCTCGGCTTCGGAGCTCGAGACGACCATGCCCGTGGCGCCCGCAGCTTGGAGCACGCGCTCGATCTCCGCGATCTGCTCGGCCACTTCCTCCGGTGTGCCGTCCGCCTCTGCCAACAGGATCGCCTCGGCCGAAAGATCGTAACCCGCCTTCACAAAGGGTTCGACAGCGGCGGTGGCCTTGCGGTCCATCATCTCGAGTCCGGCCGGGATGATGCCTGCCGCGATGATCGCCGCGACCGCATCGCCAGCCTGGCGGACATCGGCGAATGAGGCCATGACCACCCGGGCGAGCTGCGGCCGAGGGATGAGCTTCACAGTCACTTCGGTGACGACCATCAGGAGGCCTTCGGAGCCGATGACCAAGGCCAGGAGATCCAGCCCGGGATGATCCGGCGCGCGTCCGCCCAGCTCGATGAGCTCGCCATCGATCGTGAAACCGCGGACTCCGAGCACGTTGTGCACGGTCAAGCCGTATTTCAGGCAGTGCACTCCTCCCGAGTTCTCCGCCACGTTTCCCCCGATCGAGCAGGCGATCTGGGAGGAGGGGTCCGGCGCGTAATAGAGGCCGTGCGGAGCCGCTGCCTCCGACACCTGCAGATTGCGCACCCCGGGCTGCAGGCGCGCAATCCGCGCCCACGGATCGATCTCCAGAATCCGATTCAGGCGGGCGAGCGACAGCAGTACTCCGGACTCATGCGGTGTCGCTCCCCCCGAGAGTCCTGTGCCGGCCCCGCGTGCGACCACCGGCACTTCGAGCCGACGGCACGTGACGAGCACCTGCCGCACTTCTTCTTCGCTCCGGGGCAGCACCACGAGCATGGGCTTCTGCCGGAACACGCTCAGCCCGTCGCACTCGTAAGGATGTAACTCCTCATCGCGCGACAGCACGCAGTCAGCGGGAAGCAGCTGCCGCAGGGCCGCGGCGATATCAGGCGGGCTCATGGCGCCATCGTAACCCGATCCGCAGGGGATTGGGGTCAGCGGCTTGGCCTCGTCCTTGCTACTGTCTGCCGCCTATGAATAACGCTTGGCATTCCGTCTGGAAACGATCATCCCGGCGCTGCCGCGCTGCCTCGTTGCGGGCGGCAGTTGGGTATGCGCTTTTGGTGATCGCGGTGAGGGAGCCGGCACTTCCAGCTCCACAGCAGGCGGACCAGGCTCCTGCAACGCAGCAAGGTTCTCGAGGGCACGCCACATCCGCACAACCGCGCGCGACTTCCCGGCAACCCCACGCGGCCGCGCAACCCGCTGCGCCAGCGTCCTCACGCGCCGCGCCGGCACCAGGCTCCTCTCAGTCGTCAGCAGCCGCGCCGCCCCCGGGCGCCGCGCAATCACCCCCGCCCGCCGCACCGCAACCCGTGTTGCCTTTGACGTCAGAGCAGGTCGCGGCCCATCTCGGCGAGACCGTGGACTGGTACCACCACCTGGCAGCGATCGAGCAGCTGCCCATCGCTGCCGCTGACTCGGCCGCAAGGGAGAAGCTGCATCAGCAAGCTCTCACGGCTGTCGATCTCGCACTCGAATTCGGCAAAGCCTGCGCGAGGCTGCTGGACGAGCAATCGCGGCAGTCGGGCGCCCCCCCAGCGGCGGCATCGTCAAAAGGCTTTGCCGGTCGGCTCGATCAGGCCGCCGCGGACGTGGATCAACGTGTCAGCACTCTGCAGTCGCAACTTGACGCACTGAACGGGCAGATAGCCCACGCCCGCGGCAATCAGCGCGAAACGCTGATCGCCCAGAAGGCACAGGTCACCGCTGCCCTGCAGCTTGCACGCGAAGTACAGGAAAGCGTGCAGGACATGGAGGAGTTCGAGGCGAGCTCCATTGCAGGTGACAACGGGAACCTGAGTCCTATCGACGCGCAGATTGCCGACATCGAGCGGTCCGTCCCCGAGCAGCGCGCCAAGTTCTCGACAGGCGCGCGCGGCGTTGAAGGCGGCCGGACAATGCGGAGGATGTCGGGTTCATCTGCGGATGCTGGCACCAGCGGGCGGCGCGAGACCTCGGGTGAACGGAGCGGCAGCGCATCGAACAGTGACGAGGCCGCCCGCTCATACGCTAATGGCGCAGGCGGCGAAGGTACCGGCGCGTCTGCAGGGGGCGCGAGCGCCGGTGCGGCTGCCGGCACATCGGCCGGGTCGGGTGGCGGGGCCTCGACGCACCCGGCTCCGAGCGCTACCTTGCGGGCCGAATCAGCCGGTGTCATCGCACTGATGACGGAGTGGTTTGCGCTCAGCGATATGCGGCGCCAGTTCAGCGCTTCCATCAAGGAGACGGGCGATCTGCGGGAGGAGATCGAGAAACTGCGCTCCTCCCTGGTGAACGAGGTCCGCAACGTCGTGGGCAAAGACCTTGCAATCAGCACGTCCACCGATCCGGCGCAGCTGCTCGCGCAGCAGCAGGCCGTGGCAGCGGACACGGCCCGGTTCAAAAAACTGGCGACGGTGCTGGTCCCGCTTGGGGAGCAGGCCCTGACCGTCGAGAGCGCGGCGGGCACGCTCGAGGACTGGCGCACCTCCATCAACTCGAGAATGGCCAGCGTTGCGCGTTATCTCGCACTACGCATCGGGATCGTGCTCGGATGGATTGCTGTGGTGTTGGTCGTCTCCGAGATCTGGAAGCGGGTGACGTTCCGGTATCTCCACGATCCGCGCCGCCGCCGTCAGTTTCTGGTGTTGCGACGGGTCGTCGTCGCGATCGCTCTGACGATGGTGATCGTGTTTGGGTTGGCTTCGGAAATAGGGTCCGTCGCCACCTATATCGGATTCGTGACGGCCGGTATTGCCGTGGCATTGCAGAACGTCATTCTGGCTATCGTGGCCTACTTCTTCCTCATCGGGCGCTACGGAGTCCGGGTCGGTGACCGCATCACGCTCGCGGGTGTCACCGGGCGCGTGGTGGATCTGGGCCTGGTGCGCATTTACCTGCTGGAGCTCTCCGGCCCGGATCTTCACGCCACCGGACGCATGGTCGTGCTGTCCAACGCGGTGCTGTTCCAGCCGACCGCGTTGTTCAAACAGATCCCGGGAGCCGACTACGTCTGGCACACGGTGACCTTGACGATCGCCGCGACGGCGGATGTGCTGGAGGCACACAGGCGGCTCAAGGCGGCGGCCGATGAGGTTTACGCAAAGTACCGCTCCGCCATCGAGCGCCAGCACGCGGTGGTCCGGCGCTTCATCGACTTCGATACCTCCAGCCCGCAGCCGGAGGTGCGGGTGCGGCTGACGGAAAATGGACTGGAATGCTCGGTTCGCTACCCGGTCGAGCTGGAGAACGCCGCGGTCATCGATCAGCAGATGCTCAAGGCGCTCCGCGATGCCCTCGAGCACGACTCGCAGTTCAAGCTCGTCTCCTCGGGGGCCGTGGTATTGAAGTCGTCCGACTGACCGCCGCCATGACGCTCAGCCCGATGGCGGCAGGCATTATGGAAACCCCGGATCACCGGAGCTTGCGGCGCCGGGTACCCCGATCATGACCCGATGGCGCTCCCGCGCAAGTCGATGCCGCAAACCGACCATCCCCGGTTGCGGACTGTGGCCATACTCGCGGCCGGGAGCCTGGCTGAGTAATGATCGCCGTAGCGAGGGCCGGCCGCAGTAGGCGATCATTACTCAGCCAGGCTCCCGGTGCCGTCAATCTTGAGGAGCAGCCCTATGGACGAGCAGCAAGGTCAAGCCTCGCGATCACGTCGTCCGAGCGGTCGTGACGCGAAAAGAGCGGCGCGCACCGCACGCAGCCACGCGTTCGTTCCGTTCATCACGCGGAAGATCCCGTACTACGAGGTGCTCGGGGAGGAAGGGCTCGCGCTGCTCGAGAGCAATGCGGACACCATCCTGCAGGAAGTCGGCATCGACTTTCGGGACGACCCGGAGGCCTTGAAACTCTTCAAGGAAGCCGGTGCCGATGTCATTGGAGAGCGGGTGCGCTTTCCACGCGGCATGTGCCGGGCCATCGTGCAGCGCTCGGCGCCCAAGCAATTCATACAGCACGCGCGCAACCCGGCGCGGAGCGTCGTGATCGGCGGCAACAATACGGTTTTCGCGCCGGCCTACGGCTCGCCCTTCGTGCGCAACCTCGATGAGGGCCGCCGTTACGCGCGGATCGAAGACTTCCGCAATTTCGTGAAGCTCGCCTACATGGCGAATTCCCTGCATCACTCCGGCGGCACCATCTGCGAGCCCGTCGACCTGCCGGTCAACAAGCGGCACTTCGATATGGTGTACAGCC
>CAZDTG010000036.1:0-32799 GCA_964508005.1 uncultured Steroidobacteraceae bacterium | reverse complement strand
AGGCCTACATGCGCCGCCAGACCAACACGATCAACTGGAGCCGCGAGCTGCCGCTCGCGCAGGGAATCGAGTTCAAGGTCGCGCCGTAAATTCCCGATAGCCAGCTCGGCGTCCCGCCCAAGGTGGCCGGGCGCGCAACTGCGAGAGTAGTTCTTTGCCCGGCGGGACAGCCCCGCCCGTGCTCAGCTGTGGCCTGTCCTCTACCGCCCCGGCAGGCGCAACGAAAATCGGGCCCCGCCGAGCGGCGATGCATCGATGCTCAGTGAGCCGCCGTACAAATCCACGGTATCACGGACCATCGCGAGGCCCAGGCCGTGTCCGGGGACGCTCTCGTCGGTGCGCACGCCGCGCTGCAAGACGCGCGCCCGATTCTCCTCGGAGATTCCCGGGCCGTCGTCCTCGACGATGAGGCTCAGGCGCTCGCGCGCGGCGGCGTGCTCGTCGCTCGTAATCGTGACGCGCACGTGGCTGCGGCACCATTTGCAGGCATTGTCGACCAGGTTGCCGAGCAGCTCGGTGAAGTCCCCGCGGTCGCCCACGAACTGGCTTTCCGGCGCGACGGCAAGCTCGATCGACAGGTCCTTGCTCGCGTAGACCTTCAGCAGCGTGGCTCGCAGCTCCACCGCAGGCTGCATCACCTCGACCGGTGCTTGTCCCAACAGCGCACCGCCGGAGGCTGCTGCACGCTTGAGCTGATGCGCGATGATGTCGCTCATACGGTCGATCTCCGCGCCGAACGTACTGGCGGCAGCGGCAGACTCCTTCGACAGGGTCGAGCGCATCACGGCGAGCGGCGTCTTGAGACTGTGCGCGAGGTTCCCCAAGGTGTCGCGGTATCGCGCCACGCGCTTGCGCTCGCCGATGAGCAGAGCGTTGAGATTCCTCACCACGCCGCTCAACTCGCGCGGATAACCGCCGCCCAGAGTCTCGCTCCGGCCCTCCTCCACCTCATGAATCTCGCGCTCGAGCCGGCGCGTCGGGGCCAGCACCCAGCGCAGCAATGCCGCGAGAGTCAACAGCAGCAACAGCATCAGGCCGCTGAACCACCCGAGCATCTGCCGCCTGAAACGCCAGAGCTGCTCCTCGTAGGGAGTCAGACTGGCCGCCACACTGAAGGTGATCCAGCGCGTGTTGTTCGGATCGTCCTCGAACTGCAGGGCACGGCTTTCGATCGCGACCCGGTCGTGACCGAACTCGGCGTACGAGAAGCTCCTGCCCGCCGGGCCCAGCAGCGGCCCGAAATCTATGTTGGTGCCGGCGGTGGAAGGCGAGCGCCACTGGTGCTTGATGGAGCGTATCTGCGCGAAGAGACCCGATCGCGGCCGGGCGAGACGCGGGTCGATGTCATGCAGGGGCGGCGCGTAGCCGCCGTTGGGTTGCGGCTCGGCCGCCGCGACGAGGGCGACCATCTGTTTGTCCAGGAGTTGCTGCAGCGTCTGATCGGACAGCGCGCGAAAGCCGGTGTCGAGCACGAACATCATCACGCCGAAGAACAGCGCGAGCGGCACGGACACCGAAAACAGGAGCCGTCGGCTAAGGGAGTGCACAGGTGTTGCCGGGGCCTTTCACCTCACGCGGCGGGTCCGCGTGCCGCCGCCTGATCGCGCGCCAGCGCGAATCGATACCCCCGCCCGCGCAGCGTCTCGATGGGCTTGAGCGCGTCCTGGGGGTCGAGCTTGCGCCGCAGCCGCCCGACGAGCACCTCGATCACGTTGCTGTCGCGCTCGAAATCCTGGTCGTAGAGGCGTTCGGTCAGCTCGGTCTTCGAGATGACCTCCCCGGCGCGCAACATCAGGTGCTCGAGGATCCGGTATTCGAAAGTGGTAAGGTCGATCGCGGCGTCACCGACCTTGACGGTCTGGGCGCGCGTATCCAGGAGGATGGGACCGCACTTGAGCTCCGGGCTCGCCCAGCCCCCCGCACGGCGCAGAAGCGCCTGCAGACGCGCCAGCACTTCCTCGAAGTGGAACGGTTTGGCGACGTAGTCGTCCGCGCCGGCCTGCAGTCCTTCGACCTTGTCCTGCCAATTGTCCCGCGCGGTGAGGATGAGAATCGGGTAGGTCTTGCCGGCGGCGCGCAGGCGGCGGATCACCTCGAGGCCCGGCAGCTTCGGCAACCCGAGGTCGACAATGGCGACGTCGAGCGGGTATTCGAGGCCGGCGAAGATACCCTCCTCCCCGTCCTGTGCCACATCGACGGTAAAACCAGCCTCGGCGAGCCGCGCTTTCAGCGCGTCGCGGAGCACAATCTCATCTTCTACGACCAATACCCTCATGCGGGCCCCTCCCACGAATGGCGCGCTACAGGATAGCGCCGTTCGCGGCGTCGACGCGCACTGTCCACACGCGTCCCGCCTCGTTCAGCAGCTTGAGGATGTAGACGATGTGAACGCCTTCATGTTCTGCCTCGGCGCGTACGACTCGCGCCCTGAACCGCTGTTCGGCCATTTTCACGGCCTGGTCCATGGACAGGCCGGCAGTGGCGACCGCGGCGGGAGGTCCGGCTTTGTCGGGGGTCACGACGGCGCGAGCCTCCAGGCCAGCCCCGGCGGCAAGCCCCAGAATCAGGACAGCAGAAATAATGACCCGCAAAATACCCATCTCAGCACGATAGGCATGACGCGATGAATGCCGCCTGAATGGCGACCGGGCCGCTCACGAGGCGGGACGTTGCGCTGCGCCCGCGGCGGCCGGCTGATCGCTCTTTGTCTGGCCTCGGGAGGTTTGCGCCCCGGCGGCGGCCGCCTGGTCGCTGTCTTTCTCCTTAGCCTCTTCCCACAGCCCCTCCCACTGCTGCGGACTCAGCCCATCCAAAGCCATCCCGCGCTCGCGCGCAAGCGCCTCCATCGCGTGAAAACGCCGCTCGAACTTCGAATTCGCCGCCCGCAACGCCTCCTCCGCATCGAACCGCAGATGGCGGCTCCAGTTGGCGAGCGCGAACAGCAGGTCACCCATCTCTTCGACCACCTCCGGCGCGTTGCCGGCACCCGCCGCGGCCAGCGCCGCGTCGACTTCGCGCAGCTCTTCCAACACCTTGTCGCGCACCCCGCGCGCATCCGGCCAGTCGAAACCAACACGGCCCGCACGCTTGCCGAGCTTGGCCGCGCGAACCAACGCCGGCAAGGCTCGCGGAATGTCCGCCAGCACGCTCGGATGACCCTCCGCAGCGGCGCGCTCGCGTGCCTTCTGCTCCTCCCAGTTGCGCGACAACTCCGCGTCACCGGAAACGCCCTTCCCCGCAAACACATGCGGATGCCGGCGCACGAGCTTCTCGTGAATGCCGCTCGCGACCTGCGCGAAGTCGAACCAGCCGCGCTCCTGCGCGAGCCGTGCGTGGAAGACGACTTGGAAAAGCAGATCTCCGAGCTCATCCCGAAGCTGCACGGTATCGCCTCGCTCGATCGCATCGGCGACCTCGTACGCCTCCTCGATCGTATAAGGCGCGATGGTGGCGAACGTCTGCTTCTGATCCCAGGGACAACCCTGGTGCGGATCGCGCAGCTTCACCATCAGCTCGAGTAAGGCGGTTAGAGCCCCTTGCGCTTCGCTCATCTTCACTCCTGCAGCACGCGGTAGAGAGTCAGCAACATGCCCGCGGTGGCGCCCCAGATGTTGCGGTCCTCATAGGGGATATCGCAGAGCTCGATTTCCTCGTCGCCAAAGCCGAAGCGGCGCCGGCGAAGCCGGTGGTTTGCCGGGTCGAAGACGAAGCTCAAGGGCACTTCGAACGTATCCTGCACCTCGGTGGCATCGAGCAGCAGCTCGAACCCCGGCTGCACCAGGCTCACCACCGGCGTCACGCGAAAACCGCTGAGAAGCACGTGATCCGGGAGGTAGCCCACCACGGTGACGAAGCGCGCGTCGAGCCCGATCTCCTCATGCGCTTCGCGCAAAGCGGCGGCCTTCGGGTCCGCGTCCTCGGGCTCGATGCGTCCGCCGGGAAAGCTGATCTGCCCAGCATGATTGCGAAGTTGTGTCGCGCGTTGGGTCAGAAGCACGGCGAGACCTTCCGACCGCTCCACTAACGGAATGAGAACCGCCGCCGCGATGGGCGCCGCGGGAAACAACGGGCGGTATTTGCTGCTGTCCTGGGCGGAAAGTCCGGGCACGAGCCAGTCGTGGACGGCGTGGCTGGGCTGGCTGTTGGACAGCTTCGCGAGGATACGCGCGCGCCAGTCGGTGGAGGATGAACCCTCCATCTGCCTGCCAGATGCGGCGTCCGCGTCCTGCATCGTGCTTGCGATCCCTCAGCCGCCGCCGCTCGTGCCGCCCTTGATACCGCCTCGCGCGAGATCCGCAGGGTCCAGCAATCGGGCCAGCTCCTCGGGCGGCAGATCCGTCATTTTCGCCGCCACCTCGCGAATGGGGCGACCCTCCGCATAAGCCTGCTTCGCGATTGCCGCGCCTTTCTCGTAGCCGATCACCGGATTCAAGGCCGTCACGAGGATGGGATTGCGATCGAGCGCCTCCGCCAGGCGATCCTCGTTCACCTTGAACCCCGCGATCGCACGGTCGGCGAGCGCACGGGAGGCATTCGCCAGCAGGCGGATGCTTTCGAGCAGGTTGTAGGCGATCACCGGCAGCATGACGTTCAACTGGAAATTCCCAGCCTGTCCGGCGATGGTGATGGTGGTGTCATTGCCCATGACCTGCGCGGCGACCATCGCCGTCGCCTCCGGAATCACCGGATTGACTTTGCCGGGCATGATGCTGCTGCCGGGCTGCAGTGCCGGCAGCGCGATCTCGCCCAGCCCGGCCAGAGGACCACTGTTCATCCAGCGCAGGTCGTTCGCGATCTTCATCAGGCTCACGGCGATCACCTTGAGCTGGCCCGACAGCTCCACCGCCGTATCCTGCGAGGCGAGCGCCTCGAAGTAGTTTGCGGCGGGCGTAAAGGCGAGGCCGCCGAGGTTCGCGAGCTCCTCGCAGAAACGGGCCCCGAACTCGGGATGCGCGTTGATCCCGGTTCCCACCGCGGTGCCGCCCTGCGCGAGCGCCAGCAAGCGCGGCTCGACGGCCGCCAGCCGCTCCAGGCCGCTTTCGATCTGCGTACGCCAGCCGGACAACTCCTGCCCAAGCGTCACCGGCATCGCATCCATCAGATGGGTGCGTCCGGTCTTGACGATCGAGCCGACCTCCCGCTCCTTGATCCGCAGCACGTCGCGTAAATGCTCGAGCGCCGGCACCAGCTCGCGACGCACGGTCATCGCCGCGCTCACATGGATTGCCGTCGGAATCACATCGTTGCTGCTCTGGCTCATGTTGACGTGATCGTTCGGATGCACGGCGCGTCCCAGCCGCCGCGTCGCGAGTGACGCGATGACCTCGTTCGCGTTCATGTTCGTGCTCGTACCCGAGCCCGTCTGAAACACGTCGATCGGGAATTGCGCATCGTACCGGCCCTTCTCCACGTCGGACGCCGCGGCGTCGATGGCGCGGGCGACGTCGGGGTCCAGGAGCCCGAGCCGGGTGTTGGCGCGTGCGGCGGCCTGCTTCACCAGCCCGAGCGCTGCAATGAACGCACGCGGCAGGGTGAGACCGCTGATCGGGAAATTCTGCACGGCGCGTTGCGTCTGCGCCCCCCAGAGCGCGTCCGCCGGCACCTGCAGCTCGCCCATGCTGTCGCGCTCGATCCGATAGGAAGTGGTCATGAGGCACTCCGCAGTATGCGTTATCATCCAAATCCTAGCACTTCGAGGCAATCCGTAACGCATGTCAGCGAGCAACCGCGACGCTTTGTCAGCCGTCGACGCCCTTTCGCCGGTGGACGGCCGCTATCGCGCGGCCACCGAGCCCCTGCGCGGACTGCTCTCCGAAGCCGGTCTCGTCCGCGAGCGCATTCGGGTCGAGGCGCAATGGCTGCTGCACCTGTCCGCAGCCGTTCCCCAACTCGCCGGAGCGTCGCTCAGCCCGGAAGTGATCGCCCGTGCGCGGCAACTTGCGCGTGAGCCGGATGCCGACGCAGCTGGTGCGGTAAAAGCCATCGAAGCGCGCACCAACCACGATGTCAAGGCTGTTGAATATTACGTGCGCGAGCAGCTGTCCGCCGCGGGAGCGGGCGCGGCGGTGCTCGAGCTGGTGCATTTCGGCTGCACCTCCGAGGACATCAACAATCTCAGTTATGCGCGCATTCTGCAGGCAGCGCGCGCGCGGCTCCTCGAGACCTTCGAAACGCGCGTCGGGGAGCTGACGGCGCTCGCCCATCGCCATGCCGACACAGCGATGCTCGCGCGCACACATGGACAGCCGGCGAGTCCGACGACACTGGGCAAGGAATTCGCCAACTTCACGGCACGCCTGCGTCGCGCGCGCCGGCGCTGGCAGGACGTCCCCATTCTCGGCAAGTGGAACGGCGCGGTGGGCAACTTCAACGCGCAGGTCGCGGCGGTCCCTTCCGCCGACTGGCCGAGACTGAGTCGCGCGTTCGTCGAATCGCTCGGCCTGGAATTCAACCCCTATACGACGCAGATCGAGCCGCACGACTGGATCGCGGAGTACTGCGATGCGCTCGCCGCGGCCAATGTGATTCTCATCGACCTGTGCCGCGACTGTTGGGGTTACATCTCGCTCGGCTATCTGCGGCAGCGCGCCGTGGCCACCGAAGTCGGCTCCTCGACGATGCCGCACAAGGTGAACCCCATCGATTTCGAGAATGCCGAGGGCAATCTCGGCATCGCCAACGCGCTGTTGAAGCACTTCGCCGAAAAGCTGCCCGTGTCGCGTTGGCAACGCGACCTCACCGACTCCACCGTGCTGCGGAACATGGGCGTCGCGCTCGGTCACACGCTCATCGCATGGCGAGCGCTCGGCAGAGGTCTCGACAAGGTAGCCGCGGATCCCACGCGCATCGCCGCCGACATGGACGGCGCGTGGGAGGTCCTGGGGGAAGCCGTGCAAACAGTATTACGCGCGGCCGGCGTCCCGGAAGGCTACGAGCGCCTGAAGGACTTCACACGCGGCCGTACGATAGACGCGCACGCCCTCGCAGCGTTCATCGACACGCTGCCATTGCCCCCCGAAGAGAAGGCGCGACTCAAAGCGCTGACACCCAAGGGCTACATCGGCCTGGCCGCCCGTCTCGCGCGCGAGATTTGACTCACAGCTGGACCACGAGCCCACGCAGCACTGCGGCGTTGCATCAGCATCCGTCGCCGAACCCCGACACCCCCGCACAAAATGCGAACCACGCCGCGATTTCCCCCTGCTGGGAGCGCCGCGGGTGGTCAAAACGTGACCAATTCGACAACTGCTGCGGCAGTGGCTCTCTAAGATCGCCCAGCCTGCCGAAAAAGCAGGTGATGATGGCAGGCGCCGAGTGGCTATATCCGGGGAACTAGAAGTAAACAGTGCACTCGCACAGCTCGCTAACGCGCGCTATGCGTCGGAATCCGTGTCCGGCAACGGCACAGGTAGTGCTAACCGGCAGGGGGCGGAGACCCTCACCGTCGTCACGTCGTTGGCGGAAGTTCGCGCCGCCGTGAACGAGATCGCCGCCACAGCGCAGCGTCTCATCTCCATCTACACCCCGGACCTCGAGCCCGACCTCTACGACCAGACCGCGTTTCTCGAAGTCATCAAACACTTCGTGCTCACACGCAGCTTCTCGAAGGTCCGCGTGCTGCTCGCCGAACCGACGCGCGTCATGCGCGACAGCAATCGTTTCGTCGCGATGGGTCGCCGGCTGTCGAGCTGCATCGATATCCGCTACGTCACCGCACAAGCACCGCAGCGCGCGTCCGCATACCTGATAGCCGACGACCGCGCCATCGTCTACCGCATGCGCGCGGATACCTGGGACGGCGTCGCTGACGCCAATAACCCCGCGGCCGCCAGGCTCTATCTGCAGGAATTTGACAATATCTGGAACGCCAGCGCGGCCGAGCACGGCCTGCGCGTCGCACGCCGCGGTTGAACATATGGCTGCCGCGCCGGACGCTATACTTCCTAGCATGGCACGTACGCCCGACATCACGGTTGCCGCGGTTACGGAAACCGATGGCCGCTTCCTCGTCGTCGAGGAGCGCATCAACCGCCGCCTGGTATTCAATCAGCCCGCCGGCCACGTCGAGCAAGGCGAGACGCTGCTCAAGGCAGTCGTCCGCGAGGTTCGTGAGGAGACCGCGTGGGGTTTTCAGCCGCAGGCGCTCCTTGGCGTGTACCTGTGGCGGAATCCGGCTTCGGGTCGCTCTACCATGCGCTTTGCCTTCACCGGCGCGGTGACGGACCACGACGCGGCACAGCCTCTGGATCGCGGGATCGTCTCCACCCACTGGCTGTCCCGCGAAGATTTGAGACAGCGTGAGCCCCGCCTGCGCAGCCCGCTGGTCCTGCGCTGCATCGAAGACTACCTGGGCGGAGTGCGCCTCCCCCTGGACGGGGTAGCCGAGCTCGACCTCCACTCCGCCCCGAATATTGAAGCCGTCAGCGTCTAGCTGACGGGCATGCGCGCCCACCCGCGCGCGCCGGCTCCTCTTGCGCGCAACTCTCTCTACCCCCTGCGGGACATCTGTTCCGGCCTCGCCAGCGTACAATTCAGGGCATGGCAATCCCCTCTCAGAACCGCGTCATCGTCGGCCTTTCAGGTGGCGTGGACTCCGCGGTAGCGGCACTGCTGCTCAAGGAGCAAGGCTGGGACGTGCAGGGTCTCTTCATGAGCAATTGGGACGAGGAAGACGACTCGTACTGCACTGCCGCCCAGGACTTTCAGGACGCGCGCGCCGTGGCCCGGGAGCTCGCGATCCCTTTGCACCGGGTGAGCTTCGCGGCGCAATACCGGGACCGGGTGTTCGAGTATTTCCTGAATGAGCAGCGCGCCGGCCGTACCCCGAACCCGGACGTGCTCTGCAACCGCGAGATCAAATTCGGGGTTGCGCTGACCTACGTCCGGCGTCTCGGCGGATCGCACTTCGCGACCGGGCACTACGCGAGACTCGTCAAGCGTCCCGACGGCACGACGGAGCTGCACAAAGCGCGCGACGCAGCGAAGGACCAGAGCTATTTCCTACACGCTGTCGCGCCGGAACACCTCGCCGAGTCCCTTATGCCCCTGGGCGAGCTGGAGAAGGGCACGGTCCGCGAGCGTGCCCGTCGTGCAGGACTCCCCGTGTTCGACAAGCCGGACAGCACGGGTATCTGCTTCATCGGCGAGCGGCCCTTTCGAGAGTTTCTCGGCAAATTTCTCGATAAGACGCCGGGGCCCATCGAGTCTCCGGACGGCGAGATTCTGGGCACACACCAGGGCCTCGCGTTCTACACGCTCGGCCAGCGCGGGGGTCTCCAGATAGGCGGTCGACGTGGCCGTTCGGAAGAGCCTTGGTACGTCGCTGCAAAGGACGCCCGGCGCAACGTGCTCGTCGTAGTGCAGGGGCATGACCATCCGCTCCTGGCAAGCGAGGCGCTCACCACGGGCCCCATGCATTGGCTTGCCTCCCCGCGGACCGAACGCTTCCGATGCACCGCGAAGGTGCGCTACCGGCAGGTTGACCAGGCGGCTGTATTCGAGCCCCAGCCAGACGGCACCGCACGCCTCACTTTTGAGCAGCCGCAGCGAGCGGTCACACCAGGTCAGTATGCCGTCATCTACGACGGCGAACGCTGCCTCGGTGGCGCCGTGATCGAAACCGTACTGCCCTCATGCGCGCGGCAAGCCGCATAGTCCACTATCCAACCAACGACCGCCGTACCGCGGCGTTCAATGTCGCATCCGATCGCGTGGATTGCCGCAGGCTCCTAGGCTGGGAGTCCTATATAATCCGCGCGCTTTTTACCGCGGAGGATCCATGACGGACAGCTTCAAAGCGCGTTCGACGCTCAAAGTAGGCAATCGCTCGTATGAAATCTGGAGCCTGGCCGCTCTGCCGCCTGAAAAGGTGGCGCGTCTGCCCTACTCGTTGAAGATCCTCCTCGAGAATCTTCTGCGCTTCGAAGACGGCGTCAACGTGACTCGCGCCGACATCGACGCGCTGCTCTCGTGGGACCCGAAGGCGACGCCTTCGTATGAGATTGCCTTCACGCCCTCGCGTGTCATCCTCCAGGATTTCACCGGTGTGCCCTGCGTCGTCGACCTGGCAGCCATGCGTGATGCCATCGTGCGGCTCGGCGGCGACCCGGAGCGCGTGAATCCGCTCGCGCCCGCGGAGCTGGTCATCGATCACTCCGTGCAGGTCGATGAGTACGGCACACCCGGAGCGCTCGCGGCGAACACGAAAATCGAGTTCGCCCGCAACGGCGAGCGCTACTCCTTCCTGCGCTGGGGCCAGACGGCCTTCCGCAACTTCTCGGTCGTGCCCCCCAACACGGGCATCGTTCACCAGGTGAACCTCGAATACCTCGGCCGTGTGATTTTCGATGCTGAAACCAACGGCGTGCAGCGGGCCTATCCGGACACGCTGGTGGGTACGGACTCGCACACGACGATGATCAACGGCCTGGGTGTCCTCGGTTGGGGCGTCGGCGGCATCGAAGCCGAAGCTGCCATGCTCGGCCAACCGGTCACCATGCTCATCCCGCAGGTCATCGGCTTTCGCCTGAGCGGCAAGCTCCCGGCCGGCGCCACCGCGACCGACCTCGTGCTGACCGTGACCGAGATCCTTCGCAAGAAGGGTGTCGTCGACAAGTTCGTCGAGTTCTTCGGCGACGGCCTGGCGAACCTGCCGCTGGCCGATCGCGCGACGATTGCCAACATGGCGCCCGAGTACGGCAGCACCTGCGGCATCTTCCCGATCGACGAGGAGACGATCCGTTACCTCGAGCTCTCGGGCCGCTCGCGCGAGCGCATCGATCTCGTGACCGCCTATGCCAGGCACCAGGGCATGTGGCGCACCCAGGGACAGAAAGCGGCCGACTACACCGACGTGCTCGAGCTCGATCTCGCCAAGGTGGAGCCGAGCCTCGCCGGTCCGCGCCGCCCGCAGGACCGCGTGCCCCTGAAGACCGCGAAGACGGTCTACGAAGCCAGCGCAAAGAAATCCGCCGAGGAGCGTGCCGCCAGGACTCCCGCCGCGAAGGGCACCGCGCCTGTCGCGCTAGACGGCCAGAAGTTCGAGCTCAAGGACGGCGCGGTACTCATCGCCGCCATCACCAGCTGCACCAACACCTCGAACCCGTCCGTGATGCTCGGTGCCGGCCTGCTCGCACGCAAGGCTCATGCGAAGGGCTTGAAAGCCAAGCCGTGGGTGAAGACCAGCCTGGCACCCGGCTCGCGCGTGGTCACCGACTATTTCAAGAAGGCCGGCGTTCTGGACGATCTCGCCGCTGTCGGATTCGACGTCGTGGGCTACGGCTGTACCACCTGCATCGGCAACTCGGGACCGTTGAAGCCCGAGATATCAGCCGGCGTGAAGGCGGGCGATCTCATCGCTTGCTCCGTGCTCTCGGGGAACCGTAACTTCGAAGGCCGCGTGCATCCGGAAGTGCGCATGAACTTCCTGGCCTCGCCGCCGCTCGTCGTCGCGTACGCGCTCGCGGGCTCCCTCGATATCGATCTCACCAAGGAGCCGCTCGGCACCGGTAAGGACGGCAAGCCCGTCTATCTCGCCGACATCTGGCCCACCGACAAGGAAGTGCAGGACACCCTGCTGCAGGCCATCGACTCGGAGATGTTCCGCAACAGCTATGCGAGTGTGTTCACGGGCGATACCAACTGGAGCAGCATCAAGGTTCCGGCGGGCAAGCGCTATACCTGGGACGAGAAATCGACCTACGTGAAGAACCCGCCTTACTTCGAAGGCATGAGCATGACGCCCGCGCCGCTCGGCGACATCGCCGGCGCGCGAGCTCTCGCCGTGCTGGGCGACTCCGTCACGACGGATCACATCTCGCCGGCGGGCAACATCTCGAAGAGCAGCCCCGCCGCCCGCTACCTCATCGAACAGGGCGTGCCGCCGGTCGATTTCAACTCCTATGGCGCGCGCCGCGGTAATCACGAAGTGATGATGCGCGGTACGTTCGCCAACATCCGGCTACGCAATCTCCTCGTGCCCGGTGTCGAAGGCGGTGTGACCGTGCACCTCCCCAGCGGCGAGCAGACTTCGATCTATGACGCTGCCATGCGTTACAGGCAGGAAGGCACGCCGCTCATCATTCTTGCGGGCCGCGAGTACGGGACCGGCTCCTCACGGGACTGGGCCGCGAAGGGCACGATGCTGCTCGGCGTGAAGGCGGTCATCGCGGAGAGCTTCGAGCGTATCCATCGCTCCAACCTCATCGGCATGGGCGTGGTGCCCCTGCAGTTCCTCCCCGGCCAGAACGCTCAGTCGCTCGGCCTGAGCGGACAGGAAGTGTTCTCGATCGCCGGTCTCGGCAGCGGCGAGGCGAAGGAAGTCAAAGTGACGGCGCAGCCGGCGAAGGGCAGCGGCAAGCCGGTCGGGTTCAACGTGCGCGTCCGCATCGACACGCCGAAGGAGCGGGAGTACTTCCGCCACGGCGGCATCCTTCAGTACGTCCTGCGGCAATTGGCGACGCAGAAACCGGCGGCGTGAGGGGGGACAGACACCGGACCAAAGAGCCGTGGAGGCGCTCCGTAAGCGGACGCATCATGGCGTCAGCGCATGACAGCCTCCAGCAGCTCAGGTCCGGGCGGCGCGCCAAGGCCACGGCAACTCGTCGTTTTCGATCTCGACGAGACCATTACGCGTCACGACACCCTCTTGCCGTATGCCTGGGGTTTCATGGTGCGCAACACACCCTGGCGCATTCCGCTCCTGCTGGGCATTCTGCCGGCGGTGGTTGAATTCCTGCTCGGCGTCGCGGACGAGGGGCGGGTCAAGGAATCGTTCATCAGGGCCGCCATCGGCGGCAGCGGGCGCGCCCGGATCGAGAGATGGACGGCGCGCTTCGTCTCGCGGCTCATCGCCCGGGGCCTGTTCGCGGATGCCCTGGAGCGGATCGCCGAGCATCAGCGGCGCGGCGATCATCTGGTGCTCATGAGCGCGAGCACCGACTTGTATGTTCCGGCGATTGCCGACCGGCTGGGGTTCGCGGAAACGATCTGTACCGAAGTGCGGTGGAACGGCAACCGCCTGGACGGCTCGCTCGCAACACCTAACCGCAAAGGAGCCGAGAAGGCGCGCTGTTTCGTCCGTTTGCAGCAGAGCCATCCCGGGCTTGCCGGCAGCACCGCGTATGGCAACTCCTTCAGCGATCTTCCGCATCTGCGGCTTGCCGCCCACGGCTTCCTGGTCAATGGCAGCGCCAGGGCCCGGCGCGCGGCGCAGAGCTTCGGCGTGACCTGCATCGAGTGGCGCTGAGCGTGACCCTTGCCGCGATCAACCCGCGGCGCGGCAGCAGGCCCGGACACGTGCAGGCTCGCCCGGCAATGCAATTTTTTTGCCATTCCGCCGGTCTACGGGTACAGGTGCGACGCGTGCGTCGCACGGGTGTCCCGCAAGGGCTACGGCCGATCGGCGGCGAGCGACAGCTCGCCCAACAGGTGACTCGTAATGACGTTTCGTGTACCGGGAATCGCTCCCTCGCAGATCACGCCGCGCGAGGTCTTTCTCAACCGGCGCGCACTCCTCGCCGGCGCTCTCGCCACAGGCGCAAGCTCACTGTTGCGACACACGGCGCAGGCGCAGCAGCCCGCGGGCCCGCGCCTGCAATACGCCCGTAACGCGCAATACAGCGTCACCGATCCGCCCAACAAGTACGAAGAGATCACCAACTACAACAACTACTACGAGTTCGGCACCGACAAGGAGGATCCGAGTCACAACGCCCGCGCCTTCAACCCGCATCCCTGGAGCGTGACGATCGACGGCGAAGCCGAAGTGAAAGGCAAATTCACGCTCGAGGACATCCTGCAGCCGCACGCGCTCGAGGAGCGCATCTACCGCTTCCGCTGCGTCGAGGCGTGGTCGATGGTCATTCCGTGGGTCGGCTTTCCTTTGAGCGCCCTGCTCGCCCGCTTCAAGCCCACCTCGAAGGCCGGATACGTCGAGTTCACGACGCTCTACGACCCGCAGCGCATGCCGGGACAACGCGAATCGGTGCTGTCCTGGCCCTATGTCGAAGGACTGCGCATCGATGAGGCGATGCATCCACTCACGCTCATGGTGGTCGGCTTGTACGGCCAGACACTCCCCAACCAGGACGGCGCGCCGCTGCGCCTGATCGTGCCCTGGAAATACGGCTTCAAATCCATCAAGGCGATCACCAGAATCAACTTCACCGACAGGCAGCCGCGCACGGCCTGGAACGTGGCCGCTCCCCGGGAATACGGCTTTTACGCCAACGTCAATCCGCAGGTGGATCATCCCCGCTGGAGCCAGGCTACCGAGCGCCACATCGGCGCAGCCTTCCTGGCCGCGCGCCGGCCGACGTTGCCGTTCAACGGGTACGCGCAGCTGGTCGCGGACCTGTACAAAGGCATGGACCTGCGCCGCTACTACTGATCCGCAACCTGATGGTTGCACGTCACGCCGGGCCCGGCTACTATGCAACCCGGAGGTTGCATATGAGCACGAACAGCACCGATCGCATCGAGAAGCAGGTTTTCATCAAGGCGCCGCGCAAGCGCGTCTGGCGTGCCTTGACCGACGCCGGGGAGTTCGGGGAGTGGTTTCGCGTCAAGCTCACGGGGCAGTTCTCTCCGGGGCAGCCGATCTGCGGGCCCATCCTGCACCCTGGCTACGAGCACCTGATCTGGAACGTCACCGTCGAGAAGATGGAGCCCGAGAGCCTGTTCTCCTGGCGCTGGCGGCCCCATGCCATCGACCCGGATAAGGACTACTCTCAGGAGCCCACGACACTCGTGACCTTCGAGCTCCAGGAAGTGCCCGGCGGCACGGTGCTCAAGGTGACGGAGTCCGGCTTCGACCGCGTTCCCCTGGAGCGCCGCGAGCGCGCCTTCAGAGGCAACTCGGAGGGCTGGGCGATCCAGATGGGCAACATCGAGAGATATGTCAGTCAAAGGCCCTGACCGCGGCACGAAGCGGGGCGCCAGTGCCCGCGGCGGCAGCTCCCCACAAGGCGCGACTCACGCCGCTGGCCGCGGCCCCCGCTCGACCCACGGCGCCGATGACGCCATCCGCACTTCTGTGCTCGTCTTTGCCGCTCTCGGCGATAAGACGCGCCTCGACCTCGTGGCCCGCCTCTGCGCGGGCGGGCCTCTTTCCATTACGCGCCTCACGGCAGGCGCCGACGTCACCCGGCAGGCGATCACCAAACATCTCAACATCCTCGCGGGAGCCGGCCTGGTGCGCGATATTCGCGTCGGGCGCGAGCGCCTGTGGGAAGTCGAGCCGCGCCAGCTCGAGGAAGCCCGCCACTGCCTCGCCAGGATCTCCGGCCAGTGGGACGAGGCGCTTACACGCTTGAGAATCGCCCTCGAAGGTGACGAACATTGAACGTCGAGCAGCGCTATCGCCTGGTCTACAAGCCCGCGCTCTTCATCGTGAGTCTCGTACCGTTCGCCTGGCTCTTGTGCGGCGCCCTCGGTTGGTTCGGCGTCAGCCTGGGAGCCGATCCGGTCAAGAAGCTCGAGCACGAATGCGGCACGTGGGCGCTGAACTTCCTGCTGATCACGTTGCTGGTCACCCCTCTCAAGAGCCTGTCGAGCCTCTCCGGCCGGCCGGGGCTCGCCCTGCTGGGACGGCTCACCCACCTGCCCCGACTGCGCCGCATGTTGGGACTGTTCGCGTTCTTCTACGCGGTGCTGCACTTCGCGGTGTACCTGACCCTCGACCTCGAGCTCAACTTCCGCACGCTCTTCGCTGACATCGCCAAGCGTCCTTACATCACGGTGGGTTTCACCGCGCTGCTGCTGTTGATTCCGCTTGCGGTGACCTCCACGAACGGCATGATGCGCCGGCTCGGACGGCGTTGGCAGAAACTGCACCGCCTGATCTACTTGATCGCGGTACTGGGCGTGTGGCACTTCTACTGGCAGGTGAAGCGCGACGTGCGCGAGCCGCTCGTCTACGCGGGCATTCTCGCCCTTCTGCTCGGGTACCGGTGGGCGCGAGCACAGCGCCGGACGGCCACGGCAAGATCCGCGGCCGCGCCGGCGAAGACCGCCGCGGCAACACGCCCTGCTACATCGAAGTCCGGATCTGCCACAGCTCCGGAAAGAACTTGAGCTCCAGCGCCTTGGCCAGGTAGGACACCCCGCCGCTGCCGCCGGTACCGGGCTTGTAGCCGATGATGCGCTCCACGGTCTTCAGATGGTGACAGCGCCACAGCTGGAAGTTGTGATCCAGATCGACCAGCCGCTCGGCGAGCTCGTAGAGGTCCCAGTCCTTTTCCGCGTTGTGATACACACCCAACCAGGCGCCCGCGACCTCCTTGCTCGCGCGGTACGGCTCCCGGAAGTCGCGTGTCAGATAATCGTCGGGAATGCCGTAGCCGCGGCGGCTCAGCAGACGCAGCACCTCGTCATACAGCGAGGGGGCATCCAGTGCGCGCTCGAGCGCCTCGTACGCCCGCCTGTCGCGCTTGTGCACGGCGATGAGATCGGCGTTCTTGTTGCCGAGGAGAAACTCCAACATCCGGTACTGGAACGACTGGAATCCCGATGAGCGCCCGAGCGCGTTGCGAAACGCGGAATACTCGAACGGCGTCATGGTGGACAGCACATCCCAGGTCGAGATGAGCTGCGCCTGCACGCGCGAGACCCGCTGGAACATCTTGAAGGAAGGATCGAGATCGTCGCGCCGGATGCATTCGAGGGCCGCGTTGAGCTCATGCAGCATCAGCCGCATCCACAGCTCCGAGGTCTGGTGGACGATGATGAACATCGTCTCGTCGTGCTCGTAGGAGAGCGGCTTCTGCGCATCCAGCACCTTCTCGAGCTGCAGGTACTCCCCGTACGAGAGTGAGGAGCCCAGCTCCCAGTGGATGGGCTCGTCGGACACATCGACCCGGTCGCTCTTGTCAGGGGGGCTCATGGGGGCGGCTATCGAACCTACTCGTCACCGAATACCCACGATGGTACACGCCGCCAGCCATCGAGCAATTCCCGATCGAGACTTTCGTACTCCGGGCAATGCCGGCCGACGCGCTGCCAGAAGCGCCGCGAGTGATTCATGTGCAGGGTGTGCACCAGCTCGTGAATGAGCAGATAACGCAGCACCGGCGGCCGCTGAAACAGCAGGCAGCAGTTGAGGCTGATCGTGCCGCGGGTCGAGCAGCTCCCCCACCGCGTGCGCTGGCGGCGGACGAGGACGCGCTCGAAGCCGAAACCCAGATCGCGGGCGCACTCCTCCAATGCAGGTGTGAGCACCTCGCGCGCGCGCTCCATCAACCAGCGCCGCAGCAGCAGGCGCAGCGAATGCCTGTTGTGGGGGTCACCGCTCAGGGCGAGCAAGCCCGGCCCGATGACGCTCACCCGCGCCCGACCCTCGGCGGCCGACAGGTACACATGCCAGCTTTCTCCACAGGCCGCTAGCTCGATGCGCGGCGGCGGGAAGGGTGTATCGGGCACCGCCTTCTGGCGGGCTTCGTGGCGTTTGCGCTCGATCCAATCGCGATGGCGCTCGAGGAAATGCTCGACCGCACGCGGCGAGGTTCTCGCCGGCACCACTACTTCGACGCGCCCCGTGTGGAACACGCGCACGGTGAGGCGGCGGGCACGCGTACTTTCTCGAACGACCCACGCCTCGGCGGCATCCTTGTCCGACCACAACGGCAACTGTGGCGTTACCATATCCGGCATATCCGGGTAGCTCACGCGACTCATGATACCAGTCACGGACATCACCTGCGGTGCCGCCGCAGACGCCGTTCCGCCGATCCGCTAGGATCGCGCGCGCCCAAGTTACAGGACCGACCGCACGCACCGTGAGCGAGCCGATTCTCGAAGTCCGCGATCTCTTCAAGCAATACCCTACAGTGAACGCGGTGGACGGGGTTGCGTTCTCCGTGCCCGAGGGAATCTGTTTCGGCTTGCTGGGCCCGAACGGTGCGGGCAAAACGACGACCATCGAGATCATGGAAGGCATTCTGCAGCCGACCTCGGGCGAGGTGCGCTATCGCGGCGAGCCTCTGGGTCTGCGCTTTCGCGAAGAGGCAGGCATTCTGTTCCAGAAGACCGCGCTGCAGGATTTCCTCACGGTGCGGCAGAGCCTCTCCCTCTTCCGCGGTCTCTACGACCACGGGCTGGACGTCGAAGAGGTCATACGCCTGTGCGCGCTCGAGAAGCTGGCGAGCCGCGACAATCGGAAATTATCCGGCGGCCAGCAGCAACGCTTGCTGCTTGCGATCGCGCTGGTGAACGATCCCGCGATCCTGTTCCTCGATGAGCCCACCACGGGGCTCGATCCGCAGGCGCGCCGCAACTTCTGGGAGCTCATCCAGTCGATCAAGGCGCGCAGGAAAACCATCATTCTGACCACTCATTACATGGATGAGGCGGAACTGCTGTGCGACGACATCGCCATCATGGACCGCGGCCGGATCATCGCCCGCGGCGGCCCGCGCCGGCTCCTGCAGGAACACTTCGAAGAGGTCCTGCTCGAGCTGCCGCGGCAGGATTTCCCTGACCAGGCGCGCGGCCTGGCGCTCAAGGTCATCGATTCGAGCGACCGCGTCGAGATTGCCACGCACGATCTGGAGACCACGCTGCGCACGCTGATCGATGCGCACGTGCCTCTGAAGAATTTGCGCATCCGCCCGCCGAATCTCGAGGATCTGTTCCTCGAGCTCACCGGCAAAGAGCTGCGCACATGATCCGGCGCCTGTTCGCGATCTGGCATGCCCGCAATCTCGAATTCCTGCGCGACCGGGCGACGCTGATTTTCACGCTGCTGCTGCCGATCATGCTGGTGGTCGGCATGAGCTTCGTGTTCGGCGGACCGGAGCGGCCGCTATTCAAGGTGGGAGTGCTGGGCACGCGGATCGACGAGCAGGCGCATCCTTTCCTGCGGGAACGTTACGTCCAGTTCGTTCCGATCACGAGCGAGCGCGACGGCGTCCCCAAAATCACGCACCAGCAGATCGATCTGCTCCTCGAGCTGCAGGGCACACCGCGCTACTGGGTCAACACCGATTCTCCCAAAGGCTACATCGTCGAGAAGCTGCTGCTCGCCGCCGCTCCGGGCGCGCAACGCCAGCCGGTCACGGGTGCCGCCGTGCGCTATGTGGACTGGCTGTTTCCCGGCATCCTGGGCATGAACATGATGTTCAGCTGCCTGTTCGGTGTCGGTTATGTCGTGTTGCGTTATCGCAAGAGCGGCTTCCTCAAACGGCTGCACGCCACGCCGCTCACGGCATTCGAGTTCCTCACCGCCCAGGTGCTGTCGCGGCTGTCTCTCATCCTGTTCGTCACCGGCATCCTGTACGTGGGCATCGGCACGCTGATCCACTTCCACCCGCTCGGCAACAGCCTGCTGCTCCTGCCGATCGCCATACTCGGCGCCCTCTCGATGATCGCTCTCGGCCTCACCATCGCGGCCGGAATTTCCAGCGAGGAGCTGGTCGGCGGACTGCTGAACATGCTGACCTGGCCGATGATGCTGGTCTCGGGCATCTGGTTCTCGCTCGAAGGCTCGCCGCGCTGGATACAATGGGCGTCTCACGTCTTCCCCCTCACCCACGTTCTCGACGCCGCACGCGCGGTGATGTTGGATGGTGCGGGCCTCGCGCAGATCGCACCGAACCTGCTCTATCTCGGGGCAACCGCTTTCATTTTTCTGGCTTTCGGCGCCTGGTCGTTCCGCTGGCGCGTTTAGAGCTAGGCTCTAAGTGAGGAGTTGCAGTTGCGTTTCTTGAGCGACAACACCGGGACCGCCGCGCCGGAAATTCTGGCCGCGCTCTCCGAGGCGAATCATGGCCTGGTGACGGCTTACGGCAACGACCCCTGGACACGGCGGCTCGACGACTGTTTGAGCGCCTGTTTCGGCGCGCCGGTGCGTGCGTTTCCCGTGGCAACAGGTACCGCGGCGAACTCCCTGAGCCTGGCGACGCTCACCCCCTCCTACGGGGTTATCTTCGCTCACGAAGAAGCGCACATCGCCAACGATGAGTGCGGCGCACCCGGTTTCTTTTCCGGCGGGGCGCAACTCTCCCTGCTCCAGGGTCAGGACGGCAAAGTGACGCCCGCCGCGCTGGCTGCTGCTCTCGAAGCGCATCCAGCCTCGGTGCACACCACCCAACCCACGGTGCTGGCACTGTCGCAGGCCACCGAGCTCGGAACGACATACCGGCCCGATGAGCTCGGCGCGTTGTGCAATCTCGCGCACGAGCGCGGTCTGAAGGTACAGATGGACGGCGCGCGCTTTGCCAACGCCGTCGCCTTTCTCGAGTGCCACCCTGGCGATCTCACGTGGCGCGCGGGTGTGGACGTCATGTCGTTTGGCGCGACTAAAAACGGGGCGCTCACGGCCGAGGCGGTCGTTTTCTTCGACACCAGCGCGATACGGGACTTCGAGCTGCGGCGCAAGCAGTCCGGCCACCTGCTTTCGAAGTCACGGTATGTCGCCGCACAACTGCTGGCCTATGTCGAATCGGGACTGTGGCTGCGCAACGCGCGGCGTACGAACGAATGGGCGCGCACGATCGGGCGCTCCGCCGGGGCATTGCTGATGCATCCGGTCGAGGCGAATGAAATCTTTCTCGCGCTCGGCGCGGAGCGCAAGCGAGCCCTGCGCCAGGCGGGCTTCGAGTTCTATGACTGGAACGCGGCGAGCACCGGCGAAGCCCGGTTCGTCGTCTCGTGGGACCAGCGCGAGGAAGAGGTGCTCGCCCTGTGCGGCGCGCTGGAAAAACTCCAGTAGAGCATTACAGCTCTCGCAGCCCCACCGTCACCGGGACGCGAGCGGCGCGAACCGCCGGGAACAACCCACCAATGAAGCCAATGGCGAGCGCCCACTTCAATCCCCTCCACAGCAGGTCGGGCGTGACGTGAAAGGCGAACACGACCTGGCTGAAGTTCGCGCCGAGTGTCGAGGCGGTGTAGTTGTCGAAGATCGCCCAGGCCAGGCCGGCACCGAGCGCACCGCCCAGAAGGGCCAGCAGCATGGTCTCGAGCAGCACCGACACGATCACGGGCAGCCCCCGGAAACCGATGGCACGCAGAGTCGCGATCTCTTTCGCGCGCGTGGCAACCGCGGCGTACATCGTATTCAGAGCGCCGAAGACCGCGCCAACGGCCATGATGATTCCGACCGTGATACCCAGCACACGGATCGCTTGCGTGAGATTCTCGGACTGCCGGTTGTAGTAGTCGCGCGTCGTGCTCACATCGACCTTGAGGCGGGGGTCGCTCGTGAGCGCGGCTTTGAGCGCCGCGAACGCTCCCGGGTCCGTCAGCTTCAAGTTGATCGATGCCGTGCTGCTGCCGCGGCGGTAAGTGGAGCCGACCACGCCGGCATCGCCCCAGATCTCCGAATCATGGGCGTCCCCGGAGTCGAACTCGCCCACGATGGTCCATGACTGCCCGTTGAGCTTGAGCCTGGAGCCGACGGCCATGTTCTGGAACTGCCCTGCGGCGCCCTTGCCGGCAATGAGCTCGCGCAAGCCCGGCTGAAATTTGCGGCCCGCGACCATCCTGATGTTCGGTCGCAAGTCCCAGGCGTGCTCTCCTACGCCGCGCACCTCGACATTGGCGTCGAGCCCGTTGCTCTTCTTGGGCAGTGACGCGACGACCACCAGCTCCGGTGAGGCGATCGGCTGCCCTGTGGAGTCATGCAGTACCTGCAGCGCCTGCGAGACGACGACGGCGGTAGCGTGGTCGAGGACCGAGTTGAGCTCCGTCTGCGCGCCGGCGCGCATGACGATCGCGGTGGCGTCATTGCCGGTTTCCCGCAAAGTGGACTCGAACCCGGCAGCCATCGCCAGGAGGGCCACGAGCACTCCGACTACTCCGGCGATACCCACGACCACCACGGAGGAGGAGCCCAGGCGCTGCGGAATCGTGGCGATGCCGACCGCCGTCACGGACCACGACTGCCGGCCGACGCGGGTGAACCCCATCCAGGCCGCCAGCAGCAACACTATCGCGAGCAGCAGCCACCCGGGCAGGAATGTCAGCAGCAGGACCGGAACGATGACGGCGAACGCCATCGCTATCGCGAAGCCGAGCTTTGCCAAACCGTTGTCCACGTCCGCTCGCCCTCCGTTCAGCGACCCGACAGCGCGTCCACGATACGCAATCGCATGCCCCGCACCGCCGGCAGCGCGCCGACGATGAGCCCGATGGCGGCCATCAGCGCTATCCCGAGCAACCAGATGGCGGCATCCAGCGGCGCCAGCGGTATCGTGTTACCGAGCTTCGCGCGCACGACCCCGACGACCACGCCGGCCAGCGCCATCCCTGCCGCACCGCCCAGGAGGAGCAGCAGCACGGCCTCGGCCAGCACCAGCCCGAGGATGCTGCGGCTCGAGAAGCCGATGGTCTTGAGAATGGCCAGCTCCGGAACGCGCTCGCGCACGGCCTGGGCCATGGTGTTGCCCGTGAGCAGCACGAGCGTGAAGAAGACCGCGCCCATGATGGCCCCGACGATGAGTCCGATGTCGGCGAACTGGCTCACCAGCGCGGTGGTGAACGCCTGCTCGCTTTGCGTCTTGGTCTCATGATCGGAGTCGGCCGACAGCGCATCGACCGCCCGCGCCACGGCATCCCCCTGCTTGCGGTCGGCGAGCTTGATCGCATACCAGCCCACCGTGCTGCCGCCGCCGAACTGGGTCGCCTCGTTGAAGTGGTCCCAGTTGAAGAACAACACATTCTCCTGGTTCTCCAGCTTCGGGTCGCGCGCATGGAAGATGCCGACCAGCTCGAAAGTCCAGGTGTTGGAGCCGTCCTTTTGCGGAAAGATGGTCGCCTGCAGCGGAATCCTGTCGCCGAGCTTCCAGTTGAACTTGCGGGCGAGGCTCGCGCCGACCACCGCTCCGCTGCGTGTCTCCTTGAATGCCTTGCGCTGCTCGTCCGGGAGTGTCCATTCCGGGTACAGGTCGAGGAAATTCGGCGCCACCGCCTCGTTCGGGAAGAAGTTCTTCGGGTCCTGGTAGATGCCGCCGAACCAGTTCGCGTAAGAGACCTCAGCCACCCCCGGCAATGCCTGGATGCGCGGCAGCAGGCTCTTCGGCAGCGCCATCGTGAAGCTGACTTTGGAGACCGTGATGAGACGGTCGACGCCGGCCACACTGCCGCCGGCGTTGGCAAACGCCGTGCGCACCGAATCCAGCAGGCCGAACAACAGGAAGGCCGCGATGACCGAGAGCAGCGTGAAGAGCGTGCGGGTCTTGCGCCTGAAGAGCGCCGCCCAGACGAGGTGGAAGTACTTCATGCAGGCACTGTCTCGAGCCGCTCCACCAGCGTGCCCTTGTCGAGATGCAACACGTGGCTGGCGTATTCGGCCGCCTTCGGATCGTGCGTCACCATGATGATGGTCTTGCCGTGATCGCGATTGAGCTGCTGCAGGAGTGTGAGGATCTCTTCGGCCGACTGCCGATCGAGATCGCCGGTCGGCTCATCGCACACCAGCAGTGTGGGATCCGACACGATGGCGCGGGCGATGGCCACACGCTGCTGTTGCCCGCCGGAGAGCTCGCCCGGCTTGTGTGCGGAGCGCTCCGCCAGCCCGACCAGCTCGAGCGCGATGCCGGCGTTGCGCTTGCGCTGCGCGGGCCCGAGACGGGTGAGCAGCAGCGGCAACTCGACGTTCTTGCGCGCGGATAGCATGGGCAGCAGGTTGTAGAACTGGAACACGAAGCCCACGTTCGAGGCGCGCCATTTGGCGAGCGCCCCTTCGCCGAGGTTATCGATCCGCCGCCCGGCGACCGCCAGAGTACCTTCGCTGGGCGAGTCGAGGCCGCCGATGAGATTCAACAACGTGGTCTTGCCGGAGCCCGAGGGCCCCATGAGGGCGAGGAAATCGCCTTGCTCGATGTCGAGGTCGACGTGATGCAGCACCTCGATTCTCTCCTTGCCGCGCGCATAGACCTTGCTCAGATTGCGGATCTCGACCAGAGTGCTCATGCGGATGCCTCATTGCTTGTTCGTTTGCACCACGATCCGTGCGCCGTCGGTCATGTCCGCGGGCGGCGACCGGACCACTCGAGCCCCGTTCGGCAAACCTTCCACCAGGCGCAGGTCTGCGTACGTCTGCCCCGCTGTTACGGGCACTGCATGTGCACGGTCGCCATCGATACGGAACAGGACGCTGTGCCCGTCCCGCTCGACAATGGCGGCTGTTGGCACCAGCACGCCTCGCGGCGGAGCGGCTGCGCCTCGCGAGCCGCCCTCGGAGGAGCCGTCCTGCTTCGCGGCCTGCTCCAGAAACGAGACGCGCACCCCCATGTCGGGGAGGATGCGGGGATCCTTTTGCTCAATGGCGATGCGGACCTTCACGGTCGCCTTGCTGCGATCTGCCGCGGGCACGATAGCGATGACGTGTGCGGGTATCGTCCAGTCCGGATAGGCATCGAGCACCGCCTCCGCCGGCTGATTCGGCCGCACCCGATTGATATAGGCCTCGTTGACATCGACTTCGACCTCCAGCGAGTCCATGTCGACGATGGTGCCGACCCCGGTGCGGGTGAAGCCGCCGCCGGCGGAAATCGGCGAGACGATCTCCCCCGCCTGCGCAGCCTTCGCGGTGATGACCCCGGAGAACGGCGCTCGTATGGTCGTGTAGTCGAGTTGCACCTGCGCGCCGCGCCGTGCCGCCTGCGTGAGCTCGACCTGTTTGAGTTGCGAGGCGACCTGCGCCTGCAGCGTCTGGACCTGCGTGCCGGCGGTCTCGAGCGCCTGTTGCGAGACCAGATGGCGGTCGATGAGATCCTCATTGCGCTTCAGATCGCGCCGCGCCTGCTCGAGCTGCGCGCGGTATTGCACGAGCAGCGCCTGCGAAGCCTCGACTTGCGCGGCGCTTTGCGCAAGAGCCGCGCGCTGTGCCGTGTCGTCCAGCCTGGCCAACACCTGACCGGCGCTGACACGCTCGCCCTCCTCGATCAGGACCTGGGTCAGGGCACCCGTGATCTGCGCCGACACGGTGGCCTGGCGCCGTGCGGTCACATAGCCGGTGGCCTGGAGAATCGCGGTGGGGCCTGCGGCGGCCGCAGGCGGCGCGGCGGTTGCGGCCTCGACTTCGAAGCGCGGGCCGTGCAACAGGAAGTACGCGGCGCCGGCCGCGAGCAGCACGACAGCCGTCGCGACAGCCGCGATCATCCAGCGGGGGCGCCGGGATCCGGCGTGCTCGTCGCGCTGCGCGGGATCGATGCGTAACTGTTGCAACAGCAGCCGTTTGTCCGTATCGGGAGGCATCGCGGCGGTCCGTTTCCTTCCGTCAGGCTTGACGATCGGGGCAACCATAGCATGACCGCCGGTGAGTCGGCCGCTCATCACTGTCAGACGGCCCGGAGCCGGCGCACGCTTTCAGCCTTCGGCCGGCCACGCTGCGAACGGATAAGGGGTGAGCTCCGTGACGAATGTCAGAAACTCGATGACCTGCCGCGCATAGCGCGCCAGCGCCGCCCCGAAGGCGATGAGGTCCGGGTTCGCGCGGCCGTTCAGGAGCCGCATGACGAGCTGCACGAGGGTCGTGGCGGCGAGAATCCAGCACAGAACCCAGAACACGACCCCGAACAGCAGCATGTAGATCACGCGCATGCCGAGGTCCGGCAGCGCAGGCGGCGTAACGGGCTGGGGGACATTCATCGCGCTCACCCTCCGTCAGGGGCAGGTGCCCTTGGTGCGCAGCCGCTATTCAACCGGATGTTATGCTCGTGAGCAACCGGCGCGCCTGTGCGAATTCAGGCGCAATCAGCAGCGCCCGCTCCAACGCATCGCGCGCCGTATTGGGATCGCCGTTGTCGAGATAACAGCGGCCCAGCCACGTGTAGGCCTCGGCCGCGCCCCAGCCGGGTATGCGGTCGACGCCGGCGCGCTCAGTCTCGAACACGGCCGCCGTGATCTTGAATTTGTCACACTGCCCGGCCGCTGCGGCGCCGGAGGCCTGCGCGTGCTCGTAAGCGCCGATGGCATCGAGCAGCAGGACGCGGGGGTTCTGCGGCGCGAGCTGCAAGGCTTTGCGGATCTGGCTCGCGCTCTTCGGTGCGGCGAGCGGCGCCCGCCAGGAGCTCAACTCGGCCAGCAGGCCCAGACAGGCGGATTGCAACGCCAGCGCATCCGCGAAGTCGCTTTGCGCCTCCAGCGCATGGTCGAGAGAGCCGACGCAACGCTCCAACGTCTGCCGCGCCTCGTTTCTGCCGCGGTCGCTCTTCCCGGCGCTGACAGTTGGAAATTTAGCGCCGCGGGCGGAGTTACCCGCCTCGGCCAGCAGCGTCAAGCGGTAGGCCAGCAGCGCCGCGTAGTAGCTCTTCAGGCGGTCGTGCGCGTCATTGGCTGCGAGCGGCTCCACCAGCTCGCGCAGCGCCCGCAGGTCTTCGGTGAAGTAGCCGTATTGGATACGGCTTTCGATGTCGAGCCACCGGGCATCCGCGGCGCGCACCCCGGCTGAAGTCAAGACCACGGCCGCTGCCGCGACAAGCGCGAGCAGCCGGCAGCGAAGGGGCATTTTGCGCTCTGGATCCAAACGCATTTTTCGAGGGTTTCGCCTTCAGTACAATGCTCCGGACCAATGGCGAACCATACCATACCGCCGCGGCCAGCGGCCCCGCTTACGCTGATCGATATCGGAATCAATCTCGGCCACGACAGCTATGAAGGCGACCGGCAGGCGGTGATCGCTCGCGCGCAGGCCGCGGGCGTTGCGCAGATGATCGTTACCGGGGCGAGCGTAGATGGGTCGCGCAAGGCCATGGAGCTCGCGCGCTCGCGCCCCGGTGAGCTGTTCGCGACCGCCGGAGTGCATCCCCATCATGCAACGCAGCTGACCGCGGATTCGCTCAGTGCGCTCGAGGAATTCGCCCGGCAGCCGGAGGTCGTCGCGGCCGGCGAATGCGGCCTGGACTATTTCCGTGACTTTTCGCCCAGGCCGGTGCAACAGGAGGCGTTCCACCGCCAACTCGAGCTCGCCGCCCGGGTGCGCAAGCCCGTTTTCCTGCACCAGCGCGACGCACACGAGGATTTTCTCGCCATCCTGCGGGAGCACCGGCGGACGCTGGTCGCCGGAGTGACGCACTGTTTTACCGGAGGGGGCGCGGAGCTCGCGGCCTATCTGGAGCTGGGGTTCGCGATCGGAATCACCGGTTGGATCTGCGATGAGCGGCGCGGTGCGCACCTCGTCCCCCTGATGAGGGAAATCCCAGCCGAACGCCTGCTGCTCGAGACGGACGGACCTTATCTGCTGCCGCGCGATCTGCATCCGAAGCCCGCCTCGCGCCGCAACGAGCCGGCGTATCTTCCTCACATCGCAGCGGCGGTAGCGCGGGCGCGCGGCGAGGCGGCGGAGACGGTGGCCCGTTCGAGCACGGCCGCCGCCCGAGCCCTATTCGGACTTCCATCTACCTGATTTTTCTACATTTGGAGACTTCCATGGATCTCGAGCGGCTGCGTGCGTCGGTGAACAGGGCCTGGGACGAGTCGATCGTGGAGCGGCTCATCGCGTATGTCCGCATCCCCAACAAATCGCCGATGTTCGATCCGCAGTGGGACAGTCACGGATACATGGAAGCCGCCGTGCAACTGATGGCGGACTGGTGCCGTGCGCAGCCGGTCCCCGGAATGCGCGTCGAGATCCGCCGCCTGCCGGGCAAGACACCCCTGCTTCTCATCGATGTGCCTGGCGAGCTGCCCGGGTGTGTGCTGCTTTATGGCCATCTCGACAAGCAGCCGGAATTCACCGGCTGGCTCCCCGGCTTGGGCCCTTGGGAGCCGGTCCTGCGGGACGGCAGACTCTATGGTCGCGGCGCGGCCGATGACGGCTACGCGGTGTTCAGCTCCCTGGCAGCGATCGCGGCGCTGAAGGCGCAGAAGGTGCCGCTCGCCCGGTGCGTGCTGCTGATCGAGGCGTGCGAGGAAAGCGGCAGTGTCGATTTGCCCGCGCACCTGGAAGCACTGGGCGATGCCATCGGCGACCCCTCCCTCGTCGTGTGTCTCGATGCCGAGTGCGGCAACTACGATCAGGTCTGGTGCACGACGTCGCTGCGTGGAAATCTCACCGGCCGCCTGCGGGTGCGCGTGCTGACCGAGGGCGTGCATTCCGGCATGGCCACCGGGATCGCGCCGACGCCGTTTCGGATCGTCTCGCAGCTCCTCGGCCGCATCGAGAGTCCGGTCACCGGAGAGCTGTTACTCGATGAGCTGCACGCGAGCATTCCCAAGGATCGGCGCGCGCAGATCGCTGCCGCCGCGCAGGTGCTCGGCGCCGAGGTCGCGGGCAAGTTACCTTGGGCGCAAGGCGTAATGCCCGTCTCCAACGATCCCGCGGAGCTCATCATCAACAGCACGTGGCGCGCCACTCTCGCGGTAACGGGCGCGGACGGACTGCCGCCGGTCGGCTCGGCCGGCAACGTGCTGCTGCCCGAGTTGAGTTTCAAGCTCTCGCTGCGACTGCCGCCCACCACCGAGCCTGCGCGCGCCGCCAGAGTGCTACGCGAGACGCTCGAGCGTGATCCGCCTTATGGCGCAGAGGTGAAATTCGAGTCCGAGGGCGGCACGGGGGGCTGGAACGCGCCCGCGTTCGCGCCGTGGCTCGAGCAATCCATCGCGCGCGCCTCGAAGGAGATCTACGGCCGCGACGCCGTACACATCGGCTGCGGAGGATCGATTCCGTTCATGGGGATGTTGGGTGCGCGCTTCCCGCGCACGCAGTTCTTCATCACCGGGGTGTTGGGTCCGCACGCGAACGCCCACGGGCCGAACGAGTTCCTGCACATCGACTACGCGAAGAAGCTGACGGCCTGTGTGTCGATCGTGCTGGCGGATCACGCCAAGACAGTCGGCTAGCGCATGTGGTTCATGTAGCTCGGCTTCACGGCGCCCTTCAGCCGTTGCCAGTGCTCGCCGAAGCGGGTGACGGCGCCCGAGTCGTAATCGGCAGACGGGAATTCCGCGCGCAGCGAGTCCACCATCAGCGTCCACTTCGGCAGGCCCTTTGGAAACTTGCCGCGGCGCGTGAACACGATGCGCCCCTCCACGGGCACCTCTCCGGCGACCGCCTTCACGGCGGCTATACGATCATAGAGCGAGCTCTGCGGATTGGTGAACGTGAAGCGCCGCGGACCGTCCATCACGGTCCAGTCGGCCATCTGGTCGCCGCCGAAGATGTTGCCCTGTATGTCGCGCAGATCGACGACGAGAATGCCGCGCGCCGTCAGCAACAGGAAATCGACGTGGAAGCCCCCACCCATGCCATCGGGCACCAGCATGTCGACGAGATGGTCGGAGCCGGCCGCGGTCACGGCTGCGCGCAACGCCTTGCGGGTGGCGTATTGCCGGTACCAGCGCCACAGCCACGAAATCCCGAAACCCACGCCGGCAGCGCCGGCGATCAGGCCCCACGCAGTGGGTGGAAGATGACTCAACTCCTCCAAGACGGACTCCCAGGGCCGAGGGCGGCGCGCAAGGCCGCCAGATCGGCATCAATCTCGCTGCATTGCGTCGGCCGCGCAAACAACTTCGCAAGCGTCTCAGGCACCGGGATCGTCCGGCCGATGAGCGGCTCGACGATCTCGCGGAATTTTGCCGGGTGCGCGGTGGCCACGACCACCCAGCGCCCCTCCCGCTTCGGCGCCCCTTGGCGCGCGAGGCAGAGCCGCTCGAAGGCTTCCGCACCGGTGGCCGTGTGGGGACACCACACTTGCCCGAATTCCTCGAAGCCCGTCCTGATGCGGGCCCGGATGGCTTCGTCGCTCACCGTGTACGCGCTCACCGCCGCGCGCATGTCGCCCACTTCCGGAAACAGCGCGCGCAGACGCTCCATGTTGCTCGGATTGCCTACATCCATGGCCGAGGCCAGCGTGGCGATGCTCGGTCGCGGTTGCCAGACCCCGCTGTCGAGATAGTCGGGCACCGTACGATTGGCGTTGTGCGCGAGGACGATCTCGCCGATCGGCAAGCCGACCTTGCGCGCCCAGATACAGGCGGCCACATTGCCGAGATTCCCGCTCGGCACGACGAACGAGGCCGGCTCGCCGTAGCGTCGCCAGATGGCGAGACTCGTCGCGGCGTAGTAGACGGCCTGCGGCAGCAGGCGCCCGAGGTTGATGCTGTTCGCCGAGGACAGCTCGGTCTGCTGGCGCAGCCCGGGATCGAGAAACGCCTGCTTCACCAGGCGCTGGCAATCGTCGAACGTGCCGCGTACGGCAAAGGAGTTGACGTTGTCGCCCCAACAGGTGAGCTGGCGCTCCTGGGTCGGTGATACCAACCCCTTTGGAAACAGCACCGCCACCTCGATCCCAGGACGGCGGTGAAACGCCGCGGCAACCGCGCCGCCGGTGTCTCCCGAGGTGGCGACGAGAATCGTCAGCGGCCGCTGCTGCGGGTTACGCAGGCGCGGCAGACAGGCAGCCAGAAAACGGGCGCCGAAGTCCTTGAAGGCTGCGGTGGGACCGTGGAAGAGCTCCAACACGGAAAGGCGCCCGTCCGCGCCGAGCGGCACGAGCGGCGCGGGGAAGTTGAACGCATCGCTCGTGATCGCGGGAAGAGCGGCCGCGAGCGGATCACCGGCGACGAATGGTGTCAGCAGACGTGTCGCCACACCTGGCAGGTCGCTCTCCTTCCCGAAGTTCTCGGGACGCACGCTGGGCCAGACCCGCGGCACGTACAAACCGCCGTCAGGCGCGAGCCCCTGAAGCAGTGCGGCCCCAAAGCCGGCCCTGTGTGAGGGGTCGCGAGTGCTCGTGAATTCCATTGCCGTCACCGCAAGTCAGCCATCAGATCACGTACGCGCCCGCGGACTGCGCGTCCACGATCCACTCATCGATGGCGACCGACCGTCGCCCGAACTCGCGGCGCATCGTGGCGAGCACGGACTGCGCATGCTCCGTCTGCGCCCAGGCGAACATGGTAGGTCCTGCGCCCGAGATCGAGCAGCCCAGCGCACCCGCATCCATTGCCGCCTGGCGCACAGCACTGAATCCGGGGATCAACGCCTGGCGTTGCGGCTCGATGACGACATCCTGGAAGGAAGCGCGAATCATATCGAGATCGTTGGTATAGCAGCCGGAAATGAAGCCGGCGAGGTTGGCGGTCTGCCACACGAAGTCCGACAATTCCACCGTGCGCTTGAGGATGGCGCGCGCCTGCCTGGTCGAGAGGAACATGTGCGGATGGACGATGACGGACTGGATCCCCGCCGGCACGGGAATCTGTTTCACCCGCGGATGATCGATCCCCACCGTGAGCACGAGACCGCCGAACAGCGAGGGCGCGATGTTGTCGACGTGCAGGGAGCCGCTTGCGACCTTCTCGCCCTGCATGGCGAACTGCAGCAGCTCGAGCTTGCTGCACGGTCGCGGCAACAACGCGTTGGCCGCTACCACCGCACCGACGGCGGACGCGGCCGACCCGCCGAGGCCCGAGCCGAGCGGAATGCCCTTCTCGATCTCCATCTCGAAGCCGAAGCCGGGATTGAGGGCCTCCTGCATTGCCAGCAAGGCGCGGCCCGCGGTATTGCGCTCCGCATCGAGCGGCAGATCGGCGGCGACGCCTCGGATCGCCGTGATGCGCACTCCCGGCTCGGCACGGCGGCTCACCGTAACGCGATCCCCGAGGGCGTCGACGGCGAGCCCCAGAATGTCGAAACCGATCGCCACATTCCCAACCGATGCGGGAGCGAAGGCCGTCGCACGCTGCAGGCCGGACGGCTCGGGATGTGAGCTCGGGCTCATAGGCGGGCCCCCAGATACGCTGCAAGCCGCAGGAGGTCGGCGAACACGCCGCCCGCGGTGACTTCCGGACCGGCGCCCGGACCCTGAACGATCAGCGGATTGTCGCAATAGCGGTGCGTGGCGTAGCGCACGACGTTGTCCGTCAGCGCGATATTGGCAAACGCATGCTTTGCATCCAACTCCGCCAACCCGACGGTCGCATCACCCGCGGCCGTCACCTTGCCGACGTAACGCAACACCTTGCCGCGCGCCCGCGCGTTCTCGAAGCGCTGGCGCATGGCTGCGTCGTGCTGCGGCAGGCGGCTCATGAACTCCTCGATCGATCCGGTCTCCAGCCCGGCGGGGACCAGGCTTTCGACCTCGACGTCCCCCATCTCGAGACTCAGGCCCATCTCCCGGCCGAGGATAATCAGCTTGCGTGCGACATCCATGCCCGACAAGTCGTCCCGTGGATCCGGCTCGGTATAACCGCGCTGGCGGGCATCGCGCACGATGTCGGAGAACGGCGTCCGTCCGTCGTATACGTTGAACAGATACGCGAGCGTGCCGGAGAAAATGCCTTCGACGCTCAGAACGTCGTCGCCGGTCTCCCGCAGGTCGCGCAGCGTTTGCACGACGGGCAGGCCCGCGCCGACCGTTGCCTCGTAAAGGTAATGTGACGAGCCGTTGTGGCGCGCCTCGCGCAAGCGGCGGTAGAACGCGAGGTCCGCGCTGTTCGCCTTCTTGTTGGGTGTCACGATGTGGATGCCCGCCTCGAGCCACTCGGGATAATGCCTTGCGATTTCGGAGCTCGCCGTGCAGTCGAGGAGCACCGTATGCGGCAGGTAGTCCACGCGGACGTGGTCGACGAAGCGCCCGAGATCGGCGGCCTGCTGACTCTGCTCGTACTGCGAGCGCCAGGTGCCGAGATCCAGCCCGGAATCCGACAGCAACATCCGCTTCGATCCGAGCAGGCCGCGGATGCGCAGATCGAGCTTGAACTGCTCACGCAGCCGCACCCGTTGCGAGGCAATCTGCTCGAGCATCACCCGGCCCACGGTGCCCGGGCCGATGAGACCGATCGAGATCGTGTGAGGCGAAAGATAGAGGCCCGCATGCACCGCCCGCAGCGCGCGCGTTGCATGCCTCCCGT